>NZ_BAAGTX010000024.1:0-55603 GCF_054781695.1 Thalassiella azotivora | reverse complement strand
GCTGCTGGCAACGGCGCGGCTGCCGACGGCGCGGCCGGGGACGGCGCGGCCGGGGACGGCGCGGCCGGGGACGGCGCGGCCGGGGACGGCGCCGACGCGTAGGGGGCCGGTCGCGGCACGGGGGTGGTCGACGGCTCCACGGGCAGGACGCGGGTGCGCGGCGTGGCGATGGCGGCGGTGCGGTCGTCGACCGGCGCGTGCACGACCTGCGTCGCGTCGGCGGCGTCGTGCCCCCGGCCGTTGAGCAGGTCCTCGCGCAGCGGGACCCGGGAGGCCAGCCACAGGTCGCGGACGGCGGCGCGCAGCTCGGTCGGATGGGGCCGTTGCCAGGGTTCGGCGACCAGCGACCGCTCCAGGACGGGCGCGAGCGCAGCGGGGACGCCGTCCAGGTCGACGTCGCCGCGACGCACCCGGTCCAGGACGGCGTCCACGGGACCGCGGCCGAACGGCGGCCGGCCGGTCGCGGCGAAGGCGAGGGTCGCGGCCCACCCCCACCAGTCGGTGGCGTGGGTGGCAGGGTTCCCGTCGAGCACCTCGGGGGACAGGTACCCGGGAGTGCCCATCACCAGGCCTGTGCTCGTCAGCCGCACGTCGTCGGCGACGTGCGCGATCCCGAAGTCGATGACGACCGGCTCGCCCTCGTCCATCAGGACGTTGCCGGGCTTGAGGTCGCGGTGGACGACACCGGCGGCGTGGATGGCGGCGAGCGCCTCACCGAGCCCGTCGGCGAGGCGGGCCAGGTCCCCGCCGGTCAGCGGCCCGCGCAGCCGGACGTGGTCGTCCAGCGGCGGCGCGGGGACGTACCGGGTGACGACGTAGGGCTGCTCGCCGACGGTGTCGGCGTCGAGGACCTCCGCGACGCGCGGGTGCCGGACCCGCTGGAGGGTGCTGACCTCCCGCGCGAGGCGGTGGCGGGCGGCCGGGTCCTCGGCGACGTGGGGGCGCAGCACCTTGACGGCGACGGCGCGGCCGCTGGCGTCCAGACCGAGGTGCACGACGCCCATCCCGCCGGCACCGACGCGCTGGACGAGCCGGTACGGGCCGAGTCGCTGGACGTCGGCGGGCCTGGGGACGGCGTCCCACCCGTGGTCCTCCACGCCGCCCACGGTACGTGAGCGGCGGCGCGCGCCGGTGGCTCCGCCGTCCGACGAACGTCTCGTCCGCGGGCGCTCGGGTCCGACGAAGGTCGGTCCCCCGCGGCGTCGCCGGCCCGCGCCCGCGCGCGGCGGGCACGGTCCAGGAGGTTCAGGAGGTGATGTACGCGGTCAACTGGTCGCGCTCGCTGGTCAGCTCGTCGATGCGGTGCTTGACGACGTCGCCGATGCTGACGATGCCGACGAGCCGGCCCTCGGACAGCACCGGCACGTGCCGGATCCGCTGCTCGGTCATCAGCACGGCCATGTCGACGACCGGGCTGCCCGGCTCGCAGGTGTGGACGTCCGCGGTCATGATCTCGGCGACGGTCTCGTCGAGCAGGCCGGTGCCGTCGCTGTGCAGCCGCCGGACGACGTCCCGCTCGGAGACGATGCCGTCCACGGTGCTGCCGTCCGCGGACACCACCATCGCGCCGATGCCGTGCTCGTCGAGCCGGGCCAGGAGCGTGCGGACGGACTCGTCGGGGGCGATGGTGACCACCCGGTCGCCCTTGCGGCGCAGCACGTCGGAGATGCGCATGGCTCCCACCCTCCACCGTCCGGTCTGCTGCACGGACCGTCCGTGCCGAGCGCGTCCGGTGCGTCGACCGTAGTGCGCCGTGCCCGTTTCGTCAGCCCCCGACCGGCCCGCGTCCCACGAGGTGGGCGCGCGGCCGACGCGACGGGTTCGAGGGGGGCGGCTAGGGTCGACAGGACACCCGCCGGCTGCCCCGGGAGCGCCGCTCCGGACCTCCCTCGGCGCCCTCGCACAGAGCAGGAGTTGGTGCAGCGTGCCCACAGCGTCCGGGCGCTACGACTTCGTGGTGGTGGCCAACCGGCTGCCCGTCGACCGGGTGGAGCAGCCGGACGGTTCGACCGCCTGGCGGCAGTCCCCCGGGGGCCTGGTGACCGCCCTGGAGCCGGTGATGCGGCGCGCGGACGGCGCCTGGGTCGGGTGGACCGGTGCCGCCGGTGAGCACCTCGACCCGTTCGACGAGGGCGGGATGCGCCTGGTGCCCGTGGAACTGTCGGCCGACGAGGTCACCGACTTCTACGAGGGCTTCTCCAACGGCACGCTGTGGCCGCTGTACCACGACGTCATCGTCGCACCGGAGTACCACCGGGACTGGTGGGAGGCGTACGTCCGCGTCAACGAGCGCTTCGCCCGGGCGACGGCCGAGCAGGCGGACGAGGGCGCGACCGTGTGGGTGCAGGACTACCAGCTGCAGCTCGTGCCGGCGGTGCTGCGCCGGCTGCGCCCGGACCTGCGGATCGGGTTCTTCAACCACATCCCCTTCCCCCCGTACGAGATCTTCGCCCAGCTCCCGTGGCGTCGGCAGGTCGTGGAGGGGCTGCTCGGCGCGGACCTGCTGGGCTTCCAGCGCACCCAGGACGCGAACAACTTCCTGCGCGCGTGCCGGCGGGCGGTGGGCCTGACGAGCCGCGCGCACACCCTGGACGTGCCGGACGGCGAGGACGGCCGACGTCGCCGGGTGCACGCGCGCGCGTTCCCCATCTCGATCGACGCCGGGAGCCTGGACGAGCTGGCGCGCAGCGAGGAGACGGCGGAGAGGGTGCGGAGCCTGCGCGAGGAGCTGGGCAACCCGCGCAAGGTGGTCCTCGGGGTCGACCGGCTCGACTACACCAAGGGCATCCGGCACCGGCTCAAGGCCTGGGGTGAGCTGCTGGAGGACGGCGTCGTCGACCCCACCGAGTCCGTGCTGGTGCAGGTCGCGACCCCGAGCCGGGAGCGCGTGGAGCAGTACAAGCAGCTGCGCGACGAGATCGAGCTGACCGTCGGCCGGATCAACGGCGACCACTCGACCATCGGCCAGCCCGCGGTGCACTACCTGCACCACTCCTACCCGCGGGACGAGATGGCGGCGCTGTTCCAGATCGCCGACGTGCTGCTCGTGACGTCGCTGCGGGACGGCATGAACCTCGTCGCCAAGGAGTACGTCGCGGCACGCCACGACGAGCGCGGCGTGCTGGTGCTCAGCGAGTTCACCGGCGCCGCGGACGAGATGCCGCAGGCGCTGCTGGTCAACCCGCACGACATCGAGGGCCTCAAGGAGTCGGTGTGCCGGGCCCTGGCGATGCCGGCGAAGGAGCAGGGACGGCGGATGCGGGCGCTGCGCCGTCGGGTGCGCGAGCACGACGTGACGCGCTGGGCCCAGGACTTCCTGCGCTACCTGCAGGACCCGCCCGTCCCGCGCGGCGGTTCGGCCCAGGGCCCGCGGGAGTCCACGTCGGACTCCTCGGGGAGCCACGAGGCGTCCGTGCAGCAGCAGCGCGACGCGGCGAACGAACCGTCGTCGTGACGGGCGAGGGGGTGCGCGGCGCGTTCGAGGCGCTGCGCGGGAGGTCGGTGCTGGTGGCGCTGGACTTCGACGGGGTGCTCGCCCCGATCGTCGAGGACCGCGACGCAGCGACCCCACTGCCGGAGGCGTCCGCGGCCCTGCGCCGACTGGTCCGCGCCGACGGTTCGCACCTGGCCCTGGTCAGCGGGCGGGCGCTCGAGGACCTGCGCCTGCGCGCCGGCCCACCCGAGGGCGCGCTGCTCGTGGCCAGCCACGGCGCCGAGGTCGAGGGCGCACCGACCGACCTGGACGACGCCGAGCGGGAGCGCCTGGAGCGGGTGATGACCGCGGTGCGGGACGTGGTGGACGACCACCCGGGCACCGACCTGGAGACCAAGCCGGCCGGCGCCGTCCTGCACACCCGGCAGGCCGACCGCGACGTCGCGGCCGCCGCGACCCGCGCGGTCCTCGACGGCCCCGCCACCCTGGACGGCGTCCACGCGATGCAGGGCAAGGAGGTCGTCGAGCTGTCGGTCGTCGACACCGACAAGGGCCGCGCCGTGACGTCCCTGCGCGAGCAGCTCGGCGTCGACGCGGTGGTGTACATCGGGGACGACGTCACCGACGAGACCGTGTTCCGGGTGCTCGGCGAGGGGGACGTCGGGGTCAAGGTCGGGGACGGCGACACCGCCGCGGGCTGGCGCCTGCCCGACCCGCCGTCCGCCGCGGTGGCCCTGCACCACCTGGCCGACGTCCTGGGCGCGCCGGCCGCGGACTGACGAGCCGCCGTCAGCGGGTCCCGGCGCAGCGCAGCCGGAGCGTCGTCACGCCGTCCCCGTCGAGCTCGTCGCAGAACACTGGCCGGCCCGCCATGGCCATGGTCAGCGCGAGCGTCGTGCCGGTGACCAGCGGGCCGGCGCCGGTCGCGAACGGACCGTCGGTCGCCGCGAGCCGCAGCCCCTTCACCGTACGCCTGCTGGCGACCGTGAAGTCCCGGTTGGCGTAGAACCGGGCGACCGCGGTGACGGCGGCGACGTCGGGCTCGCGGGCCAGGCCGAGCGGGCGGCGGACGTCGGTGGCGTGCACGACCACCTCGCCCAGCCACGCGGCGGTGTGCCCCGACGCCGCGGTGGTGCTGGCGACCACGGCCCCGAAGCGCTCGAGGGTCCCTGCCGGGTCGGTGCCCCGGTGCTCGGCGAGCCGCCGCTCGTTGTGCACGGCCGGGTCGAACCGGGCGCCGACGATGCTGGCGATCCACCGCAGCCGTCCGGTGCTGGCCGCCGCCGTGAGGTGGGCGACGACGTCCTCGACGGTCCACTCGCCGCACAGCGTCGGGTGCGACCACTGCTCACGAGTCAGGTCGGCCAGGTCGTCGGCCAGCGCCTCGCGCTCGGCGTGGACCGCGTCCCACAGGGCTGATCGGTCGGTGGTCGGTGACGGCACGGGTCCTCCTGGTGTGGTGGTGGCACCGATCCGACCAGCCGCGCAGGTGGAACTCATCGGTGACATGCGCCTGGCTCCAGCGAGCGTCGGTGACTACTATTCGAGTCATGAGCACCAGGTCCCTGGCATACACCAAGGCGCACTTCAGCGACGTCGTGAACTCGGTGCGAACCACGCACGAACGAGTGACGGTCACCCGCAACGGCGAGGCAGCGGTGGTGATCATGGCGGCCGACGACCTCGAGGCGCTGGAGGAGACCCTCGCCCTCCTCCAGGACCCGGAGGCCATGGCCGCCCTGCGCGAGGGCGAGCGCGACGCCGCCTCCGGGGCGTTCACCACGATGGAGCAGCTGGAGAGCGACCTCGCCCAGCGGCGGCGCGGCGGCCGTTGACGTATCGCGTCGTCCCCACCGCCTCAGCCCGACGCCACCTGCAGACGCTGCCCGAGGCAGTCGCCGCCGCTGCCATCGAGTTCATGGTCGGCCCGCTGGCGAAGAACCCGCACCGAGTCGGCAAGGCCCTCAGGCCTCCCTTGACGGGCCGGCACTCGGCCCGTCGGGGCCAGTACCGGATCGTGCACGTCGTCGATGAGGACGCCCGGACCGTCACCGTGCTAGCCGTGACTCATCGGCGGGACGCCTATGCCACCTGACCTGATGGGCGCCCACGGCGGTGTCGGTTCGTTGACCGACGTACCGTGAACGGGTCACGATCACCGTCGTGGGACGCACCGGGCGCGACTGGCGACGACCGTGAGCGACCGGCTGTCGGACCGGTTGCGTCGTGTCGTGGACGCCCTGCCGCTGGAGCAGGGCACGCGCGTCCTGGAGGTCGGCGGCGCCCCGGGTGCCGCCGCGCGCGAGGTCGCGGCGCGCGTCGGTCCGTCCGGGCACGTCCTGGTCCTCGACCGGTCGGCCTCGGGCATCGCCCGGACCCGCGCCACCTGCGTCGACGAGATCGCGTCGGGCGTGCTGTCGACCCTGCAGGCTCCCGTCGAGGCCTTCACCCTGCCGGACGGCGTCGACCTGTTCGACCTCGCGTTCGCGTGCCGGGTGGGGGCGCTCGACGGACGCCACCCCGACCTCCTGCGGCCCGCGCTGGCCTGCATCGCGCGCGCCCTGCGGCCGGGCGGCCGGCTGCTCGTGGACACCGGTGACCCCCTCGCCGAGGTGCCCCTGCCGCGCTGACCAGCCCCAGCGGGCGCGGTGGTCCGGTCGCATGGCCCGGACGGGGACGGGTACGGCTCCGGCACGACCGGACGGAGGCCCGATGAGCACGCACGCCACCGCACCGCAGCGCGGCGGCCCGACGTCCTGGAACGTCCGCGACGTCCACATGGCCGACACGCTCGACGCCGTCGCGGAGCACCACGCCGAGGTCGCGGGCGGCACGCCGGTCCGGGCGGTGGTGTGGGAGCACAACACGCACGTCGGTGACGCCCGGTTCACCGACATGGCCACCGCCGGGATGGTGAACGTCGGCCAGCTGGTCCGGGAGCGGCACGGTGAGCGGGACGTCGTCCTCGTGGGCTTCGCGACCCACCGCGGCACGGTCGTGGCGGCCGACGCGTGGGGTGAGCCCGCGACCGCGATGCGGCTCCCCGCGGCGCGGCGCGGCTCGCTGGAGCACCTGCTGCACGAGACCGTGCCGGGCGGCGCCGCGCTGTTCGTGCCCGGTGGTGACCGGGCCGGCGGCTGGGCCGCGGAGACCCTCGACCACCGTGCGGTCGGCGTCGTCTACCACCCCGACCGCGAGCCCTGGGGCAACTACGTGCCCACCGTCGCCGGGCGGCGCTACGACGCGCTGCTGTGGCTGGACGAGACGACGGCGCTGGCACCCGTCCACGGAGTCCGCCCGCACGGTGAGGAGCTCGAGGCCTACCCGACCGGGCAGTGACCCCGCGCCGCCGCCCGTGGGGTCACCGGCGTGGGGTCACCGGCGCGGCGTCACCGGCGCGGCGCGGCCCCTGTCGAGGACCTGACCACCAGTTCGGGCCGGAAGACGTACTCGGCGCGCGGCGCCGGGACGCCGCTGATCTCGTCCAGCAGGGCGCGGACGGCTGCGGCGCCCATCGCGGGGACGGCCTGGCGGATCGTCGTCAGCGGTGGGTCGGTGTAGGCGATGAGGAGCGAGTCGTCGTAGCCGACGACGGACACGTCGTCCGGGACGTCCAGGCCCCGCTCGCGGACGGCGCGGATCGCGCCGAGCGCCATCATGTCCGAACCGCAGATGACGGCGGTGCAGCCGCGGTCCATGAGGTGCTGCGCGGCCGCGGCCCCGCCCTCGACGGAGAACAGGGTGTGCTCGACGAGGTCGGAGGCGTCCTCGACACCGAGGTGGGACGCCAGGGCGGAGCGGAACCCGGCGACCTTGCGGGTGGACGGGACGAAGCGCCCCGGACCGAGGGCGAGCCCGATCCGACTGTGCCCCTGGGCGACGAGGTGGGCCACGGCCAGGTCCATCGACGCGGCGTCGTCGTTGGAGATGAACGGCGCGTCGACGTCCTCGGCGTACCCGTTGATCAGCACGATCGGCAGCCCGCGGTCGCGTAGGCGGGTGTACCGGCCGGTGTCCGCGGTGGTGTCGGCGTGCAGGCCGGAGACGAAGACGATGCCGGAGACGCCGCGCTCGAGCAGCATCTGGGTGTAGTCGTCCTCGTGCACCCCGCCGGGCGTCTGGGTGCACAGCACCGGGGTGAACCCCTGCCTGGCCAGGGCCGACTCGATCACCTGCGCGAACGCCGGGAAGATCGGGTTCTCCAGCTCCGGGGTGATCAGGCCGACCAGACCGGCGGACTTGCGGCGCAGGCGGGCGGGCCGCTCGTACCCGAGGACGTCGAGCGCGGTCAGGACGGCCTGGCGGGTGGACTCCGCGACGCCGGGCTTGGCGTTGAGCACGCGGCTGACGGTGGCCTCGCTGACACCCGCCTGAGCGGCGATGTCGGCCAGGCGGGCTCGGTCGGTGGCCATGGGCCGGACCCTAGCGCAGCGATGCAAGATCCTTCAGAGTTCCGCTTCTTCTTGCTGCAAGTTCTTGCTACGTTGCCGCCACGGCCTGCCACAGCCACCCCGGCAGCACCCGCGGCAGGCACCCCAGCGACAGGAGACCCACCATGCGCAGGTCCCGCGGCGCCCTGGCCCTGACGGCCGGCTTCGCCCTCCTCCTCACCGCGTGCGGAGGCGGCGACGACTCCGCGTCCGAGCCGGAGCCCAGCCCCAGCGAGAGCGCCGAGGAGAACGGCGTCCCCGAGCGGGCCGACGCCGACCTGGTCATCTGGGCCGACGCGAACCGGACCGAGGCCCTCACCGACGTCGCCGAGCAGTTCGGGGAGACCAACGGCATCTCCGTCGCCGTCCAGACCGTCGCCAACGACCAGCTGCAGACGAACTTCGTCACCGCCAACAGCGCCGGCAACGGCCCGGACATCGTCATCGGCGCGCACGACTGGATCGGCAACCTCGTCCAGAACGGCGCCATCGACCCCGTCCAGCTCACCGACGCGGACAAGGCCCGCTACTCCCCCATCGCGGTGAAGGGCGTCACCTTCAACGGCCAGACGTACGGCCTGCCCTACGCCTACGAGACCATCGGCCTGTACCGCAACACCGACCTGGTGCCCACCGCCCCGTCCTCGATCGAGGAGCTCGCCCAGCTCGCCGCCGACTCCGGCGCCGAGAACGCGCTGTGCCTGCAGGTCGGCGAGAACGGCGACGCGTACCACATGCAGCCGCTGTACACCTCGGGCGGCGGGTACCTGTTCGGCACCGACGCCAACGGCGACTACGACCCGACCGACCTCGGCGTCGGACAGCCCGGCTCCCTCGCCGCGGCCGCCAAGATCGGCGAGCTCGGCGCCCAGGGCGTGCTGAAGACGTCCATCACCCCGGACAACTCCATCTCCCTGTTCACCGAGGGCCGCTGCGCCTTCCTCGAGTCCGGCCCCTGGGCGGTGTCGGACATCAAGACGGCCGGCATCAGCTACGAGCTGACCCCGATGGTGGGCTTCGCCGGGATGCAGCCCGCCCAGCCGTTCACCGGCGTCCAGGCGTTCTACGTGGCCAGCAAGGGCGTGAACAAGGCCTACGCCCAGCAGTTCGTCCTCGACGCGGCGAACTCCCCGGAGACCATGCGCGCCCTGTACGACGCCGAGCCGCGTCCGCCGGCCATGACCGAGGTGCTGCAGGAGATCTCGGCGTCCGACCCGGACACCGCCGCGTTCGCCCAGGCCGCCGAGGGCGGCCAGATCCTGCCGGCCATCCCGCAGATGGCCGCCATCTGGGAGCCGCTGGGCAAGGCGCAGTCCGCCATCGTCGGCGGAGCCGACCCGGCGTCCACGATGACCACCGCCGGCACGACCATCGCCGAGCAGCTGCAGTGAGCTGACCCTCCCGACCCCGGCGCCCGGTCTGCCGTCACGGCGGACCGGGCGCCGGTCCCCAACCCACCCGCGAGAGGGCCACCCCCGTTGAGTCCGACGTCCCGTGACCCGTCCGTCGCGCCACCCGCCGAGCCGCTGCACAGCCGCGGCCGCTCCAGCACCGTCACCGTGGTGCTCGTCAAGGTGGCCGTCGTCGCCGTCCTCGCGACCGCGTGCCTGGCCCTGACGCCGGTGCTCCTGGCCGCCGAGCAGTGGCTCGGCCTGGCGGCGCTGTGGGGCGGCACGCTGCTGGTCCTGGCGGTCTACTCCACCCGGCGCCTGGTGCCGCTGAAGTACCTGCTGCCCGGCACCCTGCTGCTGACCGCCTTCATCGTCTACCCCATCGCCCTCACCGTGCAGCTGTCCTTCACCAACTTCGGTGACGGCCACCGCGGCACCAAGGACGAGGCGGTCGCCAGCATCGTCGGCAGCTCGGTGACCCAGCTGCCCGACTCCCGCGCCTTCACGCTCACCGTCGGCACCACCGGCAGCCCCACCGAGGGCCCGTTCACGTTCTTCCTCGTCGACCAGGACACCGGGGATGCCTTCTCCGGCGACGCCGAGGGGCTCGAGCCCCTGGACGGCGGGGACGTCACCGTCGCCGACGACCGCGTCACCGAGGTCCCCGGCTTCACGCTGCTCACGCCCCGCCAGGTCAACGAGGCCGGTGCGGCGATCCAGGACCTCGCCGTCCCCACCGACGACGGCGCGATCCGGCCGCTCGGGACGAACCGGGCCTTCGAGGGCGTCACCGCGCTGCGCTACGACGAGGCGGCCGACGAGATCGTCGACACCGCCACCGGCACCCGGTACCCCGTCGGGGTCGTCGGCGACAGCGAGTTCTTCGTCGACGGCAGCGGCCGCCCCGCGTTCAGCCAGAGCTGGCTGCAGGGCGTCGGCACCAGCAACTACGAGCGCATCCTCACCAACGAGACCATCCGCGAGGGCTTCCTGCGCATCGGCGCCTGGACGCTCGTCTTCGCGCTGCTGTCCGTCGGCGTCAGCTTCGCCTTCGGCCTGGGCCTGGCCATCGCGCTGGACGACGCGCGGATCCGCGGGCAGCGCCTGTACCGCTCCGTGCTCGTGCTGCCCTACGGCGTCCCGACCGTGGTGGCCCTGCTGGTCTGGTCGAACTTCTACAACCGCGACTTCGGCCTCATCAACGAGCTGACCGGGCTGGACGTCAACTGGCTCGGCGACCCGACCCTGGCCAAGGCGGCCGTCGTCATCACCAACGTCTGGATGACGGTGCCGTACTTCTTCGTCGTGTCCACCGGTGCGCTGCAGGCGATCCCGTCCGACGTCCGGGAGGCCGCGGCGATGGACGGCGCCAGCGGGTGGCAGACGTTCCGGCAGGTCGTCCTGCCGCTGCTGCTCGTCGCCGTCGCCCCGCTGCTCGTGGCGTCGTTCGCCTTCGCCTTCAACAACTTCAACGCGATCCAGCTGCTCACCGAGGGCGGGCCGTTCCCACCCGACAACCCGCAGGCGGGGCACACCGACATCCTCATCAGCTACGTCATGCGGCTGGCGTTCGGCGGGTCCGGCGCCCAGCTGGGGTTCGCCGCCGCGGCGTCCGTCCTGCTGTTCGTCATCACCGCGGTCATCGCGACCATCCAGTTCCGCTCCACGCGCGTCCTCGAGGAGGTCAGCTGATGGCCCGCACCCGCGCCCAGGCGCACGACCGGCTCACCGGACGGCGGTGGTGGCGCGAGGTCGGCTGGCGGCACGCCGTCGCCTGGCTGGGGATGGCGGTCGCCGTGTTCCCCATCCTGTTCGTCGTCTCCGCGGCGCTGAACCCGCTGGGCACCCTGGCCAGCACGACCCTGCTCCCCCGGCAGGTCAGCCTCGACAACTTCGCCAGCCTGCTCGCCGGCGACCGCGGGCCGTACACGCGCTGGTACCTCAACACCGTCGTCGTGTGCACGGTGGTGTGCACCCTGCAGGTCTTCTTCAGCGCGCTGGCCGCGTACGCGTTCTCCCGGTTCCGCTTCTCCGGCCGTCGCGGTGGGCTGCTCGCCATCCTGCTCATCCAGATGTTCCCGCAGTTCCTCGCGATCGTGGCGCTGTACGCCATGTTCACCTCGATCGGTCAGGTCCTCCCGCAGGTCGGGCTGAACACCCTGGCCGGCTACGGGCTGCTGCTGATGGGCGGGGCGCTCGGCAACGTCTGGCTCATCAAGGGGTTCTTCGACTCGATCCCCCGCGACCTCGACGAGGCGGCCCGCATCGACGGGGCCAGGCACGCGCAGACGTTCTTCCTCATCATCCTGCCGCTGGTCCGCCCGATCCTCGCGACCACGGCGCTCATCTCGTTCGTCACCGTCGTCAACGAGTTCCTCATCGCGTCGGTGTTCCTCACCGACAACCGGGTCAAGACGCTCGCCACCGGCCTGTACTCGATCCTCGACGGTGACCGCTCCAACAACCTCGGGGTGTTCGCCGCCGGCGCCGTCCTGATGAGCGTGCCGGTCGTGCTGCTGTTCCTGTACCTGCAGCGCTACATCGTCGGAGGGCTGGCCGCCGGGGCCGTCAAGGGCTGAGGGGCCGTGGCCGTCCCCGGATCAGGGACGGTCCCCGGCTCAGGGACGGCCGCCCCGGCCCACCTCCACCCGCTCGGTCAGGACGACGCCGTCCGCCGCCCCGCCGCCGTCCCACCGGTTGGCCACCACGAAGAGGGTGCGGCCGTCGTCCCCGCCGAGCGCGCACGAGAAGCACCCGCGGTCCGCCTCGACGGTCGCGAGCACCTCCCCGCCCGGCGCCACCCGGACGCAACGCTGCCCCGGGACGCTGGCGTACCAGACGGCGCCCTGCGCGTCGGCGCACAACCCGTCCGGGGCGGCGCCGTCGGGCAGCTGCGCCCACACCCTGCGGTCGACCAGCGCCCCGGACCCGTCGATGGTCCAGGCCGTCAACCGGTCGGCGTGCGACTCCGCCACGACGAGCGTGTCGTCACCGAGGACCACCATCCCGTTCGGGAACCACACGTCCTCCGCGGCCCGGCGGAACGTCCCGTCCGGCAGGACGACGCCCACGAAGCCCGGCCTCGGCTCCTCGCCCGGCGCCGCCCCCGGCATGTCCACCCAGACCCGGCCGGCGGCGTCGACCACGATCTCGTTGAGAGGCTGCCCGGCGGCCCCGTACGGACGCGGTCCCGACGGCGAGTCGGCGCCCCGGACGACCCCCTGCGGGGTCGTCATCACCAGGTCACCGTCGGGTAGCCAGTCGATCGAGAACGGCAGGCCCTCGCACCGGGCCACGACCTCGCGGCCCCCCGCCGCGTCGAGGGCCAGCACCTCACCGGCCAGCCAGTCGCACAGCCACAGCCGACCCTCGTGCCAGCGGGGCGACTCCCCCATGCGGACACCTGTCGCGAGCACCTCGGTCACGTCCGTCAGACCGCCGCGCGGCCGGGAACTCACCGGCCGCGGCGAGACGACCCTTTACGCCGGGCCCGGGGTAGGACACGATGACGAGGTCGTCCGCCGACGGCGCCACAACTGCATCACCCGAGGGTCGACCGGCCGCTCGGCACACCCTGATCACTCGGATCGTCCGGCACGTTCCTGCCGGTGAGAGGGAAGGCACCCCCATGGCTACGGTCACGTTCGACAAGGCCACCCGGGTCTACCCGGGCAGCGACACCCCCGCGGTCGACCAGCTCGACCTGCACATCGAGGACGGCGAGTTCCTCGTCCTCGTCGGCCCCTCCGGCTGCGGCAAGTCCACCTCGCTGCGGATGCTCGCCGGCCTGGAGGACGTCAACGCCGGCCGCATCCTCATCGGGGACCGGGACGTCACCGACGTCCAGCCCAAGGACCGCGACATCGCGATGGTCTTCCAGAACTACGCGCTGTACCCGCACATGACCGTCGCCGACAACATGGGCTTCGCCCTGAAGATCGCCGGCGTCAACAAGACCGAGATCCGCAGCCGGGTCGAGGAGGCCGCGAAGATCCTCGACCTCACGGAGTACCTGGACCGCAAGCCGAAGGCCCTCTCCGGTGGTCAGCGCCAGCGGGTCGCGATGGGCCGGGCGATCGTCCGCCAGCCGCAGGTGTTCCTCATGGACGAGCCGCTGTCGAACCTCGACGCCAAGCTGCGGGTGCAGACGCGTACCCAGATCGCCCAGCTCCAGCGCCGCCTCGGCGTCACCACCGTCTACGTCACCCACGACCAGGTCGAGGCGATGACGATGGGCGACCGCGTCGCCGTCCTCAAGGACGGCCTGCTGCAGCAGGTCGACACGCCCCGCCGGATGTACGACCACCCGAACAACGTCTTCGTCGCCGGGTTCATCGGCTCCCCCGCCATGAACCTGCTCGACCTCAAGGTCGTCGACGGCGGCGTCCAGTTCGGCGACACCACCCACCCGGTCGAGCGCGGCGTCCTCGGCGAGGCCGGCGACGGCCGGGTCACGGTCGGCGTCCGGCCCGAGGACCTCGAGCTGTCCGAGCACGGGCTGCCGGTCGAGGTGGACGTCGTCGAGGAGCTCGGCGCCGACGCCTACGTCTACGGCCGCACCCGCATCGGCGACGACGAACACGAGATCATCGCCCGCGTCGACGGCCGTCGTCCCCCCGAGAAGGGCTCGACGGTCCACTTCACGCCCAAGCAGGGGCACACGCACCTGTTCTCGACGGCCGACGGCCGACGGCTGGGCGACCAGCACTGACACCCGCGCGGGGCCCGGACCACCGAGGGTGGGCGCCGGGCCCCACGCCGTGCCACGGTCGAGGCGGGTACGCGCGGACGGCGTGCGCCCCGGCCGCAGGGTGAGGAGGAGCGATGGCCCTGCAGATCACCTCGGCGTCCCCGGACCCCGCGCTGCTCGACCTGCCGTGGGAGCTGCCCCTCGAGGAGTGGCCCGAGGAGCGCCTGGCGGCGCTCCCGCGAGGCATCTCCCGGCACGTCGTCCGGTTCGTCCGGCTCAGCGGCGGCGTCATCGCCATCAAGGAGATCAAGGAGGAGCTCGCGCGGCGCGAGTACGCCCTGCTGCGCGAGATGCGGCGGATCGGGCTGCCGTGCGTCGTTCCCCTGGCCGTGATCGCCGGACGCACGTGCCCGGACGGCGAGCCGCTCGACCCGGTCCTCATCACCCGGCACCTGCAGTTCTCCCTGCCGTACCGGGCCCTGTTCAGCCAGAACCTGCGCCCCGACACCGCGGCGCGCGCGATCGACGCGCTCGCGGCGTTGCTCGTGCGGCTGCACCTGGCCGGGTTCTGGTGGGGCGACGTGTCGCTGTCCAACGCCCTGTTCCGGCGGGACGCCGGCGCGTTCGCCGCGTACCTCGTCGACGCCGAGACCGGTGAGCTGCACGACCAGCTCAGCGACGGCCAGCGCGCCCACGACCTCGACGTCGCCCGGGTGAACATCGCCGGGGAGCTGATGGACCTGGCCGCCGGGGAGATGCTCGACCCGTCCGTCGACCCCGTCGCGACCAGCGAGCAGATCATGGACCGGTACGCCTCGCTGTGGGCCGAGCTCACCGAGCCGGAGTCGTTCGAGACCGGGGACCGGTGGCGGGTCGCCGCCCGGATCGAGCGCCTCAACGACCTGGGCTTCGACGTCGACGAGCTGGAGATCAGCACCGACGTCGGTGGGACCACTGTCAGCATCCGCCCGAAGGTCGTCGACGCGGGACACCACTCCCGGCGGCTGCTGCGGCTCACGGGCCTGGACGCGCAGGAGAACCAGGCCCGCCGCCTGCTCAACGACCTCGACAGCTACATCGCGGCGACCGACCGGCAGAACGAGGACGAGGAGATCCTCGCCCACGACTGGGTCGACCAGTGCTTCAACCCCGTGGTGCGGGCCGTCCCGAAGGAGCTGCGCGGCAAGCTCGAGCCGGCGGAGGTCTACCACGAGGTGCTGGAGCACCGCTGGTACATGTCCGAGCAGCAGCGGCGCGACCTGCCGCTGCGGGAGGCCGTCGACTCGTACGTGGAGAGGATCCTGCCGCTCAAGCCCGACGAGGCCGCCGTCCTCGGCGTCGACACCCAGGAGCTCCCGGTCGTCGTGGACGACCCGCCGGCGCGCTGACCCAGCGGCCGTGCCGGCCCGACCTCAGCCGCGCCGGCGCGCCACCTCGTACAGCGCCACCCCGGCAGCCACCCCGGCGTTGAGCGACTCCGTCGCCGCGTGGATCGGGATCGACACCACCTGGTCGCAGGTCTCCCGCACCAGCCGGGACAGGCCCTGCCCCTCGGAGCCGACGACGAGCACCAGCGGCTCCGTGGCCAGCGTGAGGTCCGGCAGCAGCACGTCGCCCTCGGCGTCCAGCCCGAGCACGAAGACCCCGGCCTTCTTGAGCTGCTCCAGGGCCCGGGTGAGGTTCGTGGCCCGCGCCACCGGGACCCGGGCGGCGGCGCCGGCCGACGTCCGCCAGGCCGACGCGGTCATCCCGGCCGCGCGGCGCTCCGGCACGAGCACGCCGTGCCCACCGAACGCCGCCACCGACCGGACGACGGCTCCCAGGTTGCGCGGGTCGGTGACGCCGTCCAGCGCCACGAGCAGCGGCGCCTGCCCGGCCTCCGCGGCGACGTCGAGCAGGTCCTCGACGTCCGCGTACTCGTACGGCGGCACCTGCAGCGCCAGGCCCTGGTGGACGGCGCCGTCGGTGAGCCGGTCGAGGTCCAGCCGGGAGACCTCCATGAGGTTCAGCCCGCGCTCCGCGGCCGTCTTGAGCGCCTCCTTGACCCGGTCGTCGGAGTCGATCCTGGAGGCGACGTACAACGTGGTCGCCGGGACGTCGGCCCGCAGCGCCTCCACCACGGGGTTGCGCCCGGCGAGGACCTCGCTGGTCGAGCCCTTGCGCCCGGCGCGGGCCCGCGCGCCCTTCGCGGCGGCGCCCGCCCGGCGCTCCGCGGACTTCTTGCGCTTGTGCGCGACGTGGTAGATGCGGTCCTCCGCCTTGGGCGTGGGCCCCTTGCCCTCCAGTGCCTTGCGGCCGTGCCCGCCCGTCCCGACGCGGGCCCCCTTCTTCGAGCCTGCCTTGCGGATGGCACCGCGGCGCTGCGAGTTGCCTGCCATCGGCCACCCTCCCTGTCCAGGTCCGGCCCGCGACTGCGGACGGTCGATCGTAACGACTGGGCGGGGCCGGCCGTCACGGCAGCAGGTGCTGCCGGGCGGCGGTGACGACGGCCTCGGCGACGCGGTCGAGCAGCGGCGAGCGCAGCTTCCACTGCTGCCAGTGCAGGACGACGTCCACCGCCCCGTGGGGGTCGAGGACGACGAGGTCGCCGGCGTCCACGTGCTCACGGCCCTGGGCGTCGGGGAGCATCCCCCACCCCAGGCCGAGACGGACGGCGTCCATGAAGTCCGCCGACGACGGCACGTAGTGGGCGGGCGGGCGGACGTCGTCGCCCAGGTGCCGACGCAGGTACCGGTGCTGCAGATCGTCCTTGCGGTCGAACACCACGACCGGCGCCCGGGCGAGCGCGTCCGGCGTCGGGCCGTCGGCGAACCAGCGGCGCACCAGCTGCGGGGCGGCCGTGGGCCGGTAGCGCATCCGCCCCAGCCGGGTGGCCGAGCAGCCCGGCACCGGCTCGGGGTCCGTGGTGATGCCGGCGACGACCGTGCCGGCCCGCAGCAGCGCTGCCGTGTGCTCCTCGTCGTCGCGGTGGACGTCGAAGGCGGCCTCCCCGGCCAACGGGGCCAGGGCGGGCAGCACCCACGTGCGCAGCGAGTCGGCGTTGACGGCCACGGGCACCGAGCGCCACCGGCCCGCCCGCGGCTCGTCGAGACCGTCGGCCGCGGCCCCGAGCTCGGCGAGGGCCTCGTCCGTGAGCAGCTCGACCTGGCGGGCGAGCCGCAGCAGCACCTCCCCCGACTCCGTCGGCCGCACCGGCTTCGAGCGCACGACGAGCACCCGGCCGGTGACCACCTCGAGCGCGCGCAGCCGCTGGCTGACGGCGGAGGGGGTGACGTGCAGGGCGCGGGCCGCTGCCTCGAAGGTGCCCTCGCGGACGACGGCGTCGAGAGCACGCAGCTGACCCGGGTCCACCTGCATGAAGCAACCCTAATGCTGCGTGAGGAACGTGAGCTTCACTTCACAGACGCGGCGTCCTAGCGTCGTCCGCGTGACCCCGCACCTGCTCACGGCGCTGGCCGGCCTCGGCCTCGGCCTGTCCCTCATCGTCGCGATCGGCGCCCAGAACGCGTTCGTCCTCCGGCAGGGGCTGAGGGGCCAGCACGTCGGTGGTGTCGTGCTCGTCTGCGCCGCCTCCGACGTCGTCCTCATCGTCGCCGGCGTCGCCGGAGCCGGCGCGGTCGTGCAGGGACGCCCGGTCGTCCTGGACGTCGTCCGGCTCGGCGGGGCGGCGTTCCTCGCCGGGTACGCGGTGCTTGCCGCGCGCAGGGCGCTGCGCCCGCAGGCGCTCGAGGCGGGCGGCGGCGCCTCGCCGGTGTCCGCGGCGTCGGCCGTCGGCACCGCCCTGGCGCTGACCTGGCTGAACCCGCACGTGTACCTCGACACCGTCGTCCTGCTCGGCTCGATCGCCCAGAGCCACCCGGGTCGCGAGTGGTGGTTCGCCGGCGGCGCGGTCCTCGGGAGCCTGCTGTGGTTCACGGCGCTCGGGTACGGGGCCACGCTGCTGCGGCCCCTGTTCGCCCGCCCGCGCTCCTGGCAGGTCCTGGACGCCCTCATCGCCGTCGTCATGCTCGGCCTCGCCGTGTCCCTGGTCGCCGCCGTCGGCTGACCCGCGTTCCCCAGTCCAGCGCCGCCCCCTCACCGCCACCCGTCCCCATCCCCCATCCCCCACCGCGAGTCGGACGAACACGCCGCGCGCCCTCGATCGCACGCGGCGTGTTCGTCGACCTCGCGAGGGGCCCGCGGACGCTCCGCCCCGCCCGGTCAGTGCTGCGGCTCCAGGTCACGCGACCACAGGACGGTGCCGTGCAGGTCGCGCAGGCTGACGGTGAGGACGCCGTCCGCCGCGACCGCGCAGTGACCGAAGAACTGGTTGCCCCCACGAGGCGACTGGTTCGGGCGGTCCGCGGCCCTGCTGAACTCGACCCGCGGGCCGAAGGTGCCGTCGAGCTGGTTCGGGCCGAACGTGCCCGCGGCGATCGGTCCGGCGACGACCTCCCAGAACGGGTCGAAGTCGGTGAACGCCGCGCGCGACGGGTCGTAGTGGTGGGCGGCGCAGTAGTGCACGTCCGCGGTGACCCACAGGACGTTGCGGACCCGGTGGCGCTTGAAGGCCGACAGGACGTAGGCGATCTCCAGCTCCCGTCCCAGCGGCTGCCCGGGGTCCCGGTTGGCGACGGCCTCCTGGTTCACCGGACCGTCGGGGACGACCAGCCCGAGGGGCATGTCGGCCGAGATGACCTTCCAGGTCGCCCGGGAGCGGCTGACCTCGCGCACCAACCAGTCGGCCTGCTCCCGCCCCAGGATCGGGGTGCGGTGCGGCTCGAGACCGTCGGTGTTGGGCCCCTTGTGGGTGCGCATGTCCAGGCAGAAGAGGTCGAGGTGGGCGCCGCGCTCGATCCTGCGGTGGACGCGGGTCGGCTCGAAGCCGGTGCCGGGGCGCAGGGACGCCGCGTCGCCGACGGGGTTCCACTCCTGCCAGGCCCGCCGGGCGCGGGCGGCCAGCACGTCGACCCGCCTCTCGGTGTACCGGGGGTCGGTGAGGACCTCGCCGGGGTACCAGTTGTTCGTCGTCTCGTGGTCGTCCCACTGCGCGACCAGCGGCACGCTCGCCGCGAGCGCCCGGACGTTGTCGTCCAGCAGCGTGTAGCGGTAGCGGGCACGGAACTCGTCGAGGGTCTCGGCGACCTTCGCGACCTCGGGGAGCACGAGGTTGCGCCAGACCTGGCCGTCGGGTTCGACGACCTCGGGCTGGATCGGGCCGTCCGCGTAGACCATGTCGCCGGCGTGCACGAACAGGTCCGGCTCGGTGTCGAGCATCGCCCGGTACCCGACCAGCCCACCGAGGTCGGGGTTGATGCCCCAGCCCTGCCCGCAGGTGTCGCCGGTCCACACCAGGCTCGTCGGGGCGCGGTGCACGGGCGCGGTCCCGAAGGTCGCGCGGCCCACCTCGCCGGGGGTGCCGTCCGAGGCCTCGACGTGCAGGTCGACGTCGTACCGGCGGCCGGGCGGCAGGCCCCGCAGCAGCACCTTCGCGGTGTGGTCGGTCTCCGGGGTCGCCAGACCGCCGCGGACGACGCGGTGGAACCGGCCGCTGCGGACGGTGGCGACGAGACGGCCCGGCCCGCTGGACCGCGCCCACAGGACGGCGGAGCGCGTGGTGACGTCACCGCTCTGGACGCCGGAGGTGAGGGTCAGGCGGTCGCGGACGAGCGCCGGGGCGGCGCGGTCGGGGGCGGCGAGCGCCGGGGAGGCGGGGGTGGCGAGTGCGGGGGGTGGTGAGTGCGGCCGTGGTGAGTGCGGCCGCGCCCGTGGCGGCGGCACCGGTGAGGAAGGTCCGGCGAGGCAGCTGGCTCATGCCGCCCAGCGAAGCGGTCGCCGGTGGCCGGACCGTGCCGGCCGGGTGACGTCGCGCGGAACACCCCCAGGCGCCGCCGGCGCGCGACGAGTCGGGCGGACACGCCGTCCGGCATCACGTGCACACGGCGCGTCCGTCCGACTCGCGGGTGGCGGGAGCGGGGGACCGGAGGGCGGCTGGGACGGCGGAGGGCGGGGGCGGGGAGGTGAACGGGGACGGGCAGGGCCCCGTCAGGTGCCGTGCACGCTCCACCGGGCCCCGGCCGGGGTGTCCTCGATGCTCACGCCCGCGGCGGCGAGCCGGTCACGGATCGCGTCGGCCCGGGCGAAGTCGCGCGCCGCCCTGGCCTCGGCCCGCTCGGCGAGCTGGGCGTCCAGCAGCGCCGCGAGCGCCGTCCGCTCCGGGGAGGACCGCGCGCCGGACGGGTCCTGCCAGTGCGGGTCGGTCGGGTCCACGCCGAGGACGCGCGTCATCGCGACGACCTGGCGCAGCGCCGCCCCCGCGCCAGCGGGGTCCCCCGCGTCCAGTGCGGAGTTGCCGGCGCGGACGGCGTCGTGCACGGCGGCCAGGGCCCCGGAGACGTTGAGGTCGTCGTCCATCGCGGCGCGGAACGCGGCGGGCAGGTCGTCGGCGCCGGGCTCGGCGACCGGACCGGAGACCTCGGCAGCGCGGCGGACGAAGCCCTCGATGCGGGTCACCGCCGCCTCCGCCTCACGCAGCGAGTCGGCGGTGTACTCGAGGGTGGAGCGGTAGTGCGCCGACCCCAGGTAGTAGCGCAGCACCAGCGGCCGCACGGACTTCAGCATCTCGGCGACGACGAGGGAGTTGCCGAGCGACTTGCTCATCTTCTCCCCACCGAGGGTGAGCCAGCCGTTGTGCAGCCAGTACCGGGCGAAGCCGAGTCCGGCCGCGCGGGACTGCGCCTGCTCGTTCTCGTGGTGCGGGAAGCGCAGGTCGACGCCGCCGCCGTGCAGGTCGAACTCGTCGCCGAGGTACTTGCGGGCCATCGCCGAGCACTCCAGGTGCCAGCCGGGACGCCCCCGCCCGTACGGGGTCGGCCACGACGCCGACTCCGGCTCGCCCGGCTTGTGTCCCTTCCACAGCGCGAAGTCGCGGGGGTCGCGCTTGCCGCGCGGGTCGGCGTCCTCCGCGGGGGCGAGGTCGTCGAGGCGCTGGTGGGTGAGCTCGCCGTAGGCCGGCCAGGACCGGACGTCGAAGTACACGTCGCCGCTGCCGTCCTCGGCGGCGTAGGCGTGGCCGTGCTCGACGAGCAGGTCGATGAGCTCGACCATCTCGGGGACGTGCCCGGTGGCCCGCGGCTCGTACGTGGGCGGGCGGACGCCGAGCGCCTCCAGCGCCGCCGTGGTGGCCCGCTCGTGCTCGTACGCCCACGCCCACCACGGCCGGTCGTGCTCGGCGGACTTGGTGAGGATCTTGTCGTCGATGTCGGTGACGTTCCGGACGAGCGTCACCTCGTAGCCGTGACCGGTCTCCAGCCAGCGGCGGAGCTGGTCGAACGCCACGGTGAACCGCACGTGCCCGATGTGCGGGGCGCCCTGCACGGTGAGCCCGCAGATGTACATGCCGACGTGGCCGGGGCGCAGCGGCTCGAAGTCGCGCAGGGCGCGGGTGGCGGTGTCGTACAGGCGCAGGCTCACCGGCCCAAGGCTACCGGCGGGACGCCGGGCGCCCCTCGCGACCGCAGGTCGGTGGAAAGGTGCGGTCCCGACCGGCCCCGTGACCGCAGGTCGGTGGAAAGGTGCGGTCCCGACCGGGCCCGTGACCGCAGGTCGGTGGAAAGGTGCGGTCCTGACCGGGCCCGTGACCGCAGGTCGGTGGAAAGGTGCGGCGAGACGGGGGCGGGTAGCGTCGTGGACGCCGCGCGCCGGACCGGTGACGCTCCGGCGCGGCCCGGGCCGCCCGGCCCGGATCGGCCGCCGGATACGAGGAGGACACGTGCCGCACACCGTCAAGGGGGTCGTCGCCCGGAGCAAGGGCGCGCCCGTCGAGCTCGTCGACGTCGTCGTCCCGGACCCCGGTCCCGGTGAGGCCGTCGTCGACGTCCAGGCCTGCGGCGTCTGCCACACCGACCTGCACTACCGCGAGGGCGGCATCAACGACGACTTCCCGTTCCTGCTCGGGCACGAGGCGGCCGGGGTCGTCAGCGCGGTCGGCGAGGGGGTCACCGACGTCGCCCCCGGGGACTTCGTCGTCCTCAACTGGCGGGCCGTCTGCGGACAGTGCCGGGCGTGCCGCCGTGGCCGGCCGCAGTACTGCTTCGCCACCCACAACGCCGCCCAGAAGATGACCCTCACCGACGGCACCGAGCTGTCCCCCGCCCTCGGCATCGGCGCCTTCGTCGAGAAGACGCTCGTCCACGCCGGTCAGTGCACGAAGGTCGACCCCGAGGCGCCGGCGACCGCGGCCGGGCTGATCGGGTGCGGGGTCATGGCGGGCTTCGGCGCCGCCGTGAACACCGGCCAGGTCGGCCTCGGGGACTCGGTCGCGGTCATCGGGTGCGGAGGGGTCGGGGACGCGGCCGTGGCGGGTGCCCGGATCGCCGGCGCCACGACGATCATCGCCGTGGACGTCGACGACCGGAAGCTGGAGTGGGCCAGGGGCTTCGGCGCCACGCACACCGTGAACTCCCGGGAGCGCGACGCCGTCGAGGCGGTCCGCGAGCTCACCGGCGGGTTCGGCGCGGACGTGGTGATCGAGGCGGTGGGTCACCCCGAGACCTACAAGCAGGCGCTGGCGGCGCGCGACCTCGCCGGCACCGTCGTCCAGGTCGGCGTCCCCACACCGGACATGGTGCTGGAGGTCCCGCTGATCGACCTGTACGGGCACGGCGGGGCGCTCAAGCCCGCCTGGTACGGCGACTGCCTGCCGAGCCGCGACTTCCCGATGATGATCGACCTGTACCGGCAGGGCCGGTTCGACCTCGACGCGTTCGTCACCGAGACCATCGGGATCGGCGACGTCGAGGCGGCCTTCGACAAGATGCACCGCGGCGAGGTGCTGCGCTCGGTGGTGGTGCTGTAGTGGGCGCCCGCATCGACCACACCGTCACCTCCGGCACGTTCAGCCTGGACGGCGGGACCTGGGACGTCGACAACAACGTCTGGGTGGTCGGGGACGACGCGGAGTGCGTCGTCGTCGACGCCCCGCACGACGTCGACGCCATCGCGGCCGTCGTCGGCGACCGCCGGCTCGTCGCCGTCCTGGCCACGCACGCCCACGACGACCACGTCCGCGTCGCGCCGCAGCTGTCCGACCGGTTCGGGGCGCCGGTGGCCCTGCACCCCGGGGACCTGGAGGTGTGGCGCCTGACCCACCCCGACCGGGACCCCGACGCCGAGCTGCGGGACGGCCAGGTGGTCGAGGTCGCCGGGACGGACCTGCACGTGCTGCACACCCCCGGCCACTCGCCGGGGGCGGTGTGCTTCTACGCGCCGGCGCTGCACACGGTCTTCACCGGGGACACCCTGTTCGCCGGCGGGCCGGGGGCGACCGGCCGGTCGTTCTCGGACTTCCCGACGATCATCGCCTCCATCCGGGACCGGCTGCTCGCCCTGCCGCCCGAGACGGTCGTCAGGACGGGTCACGGGGACTCGACCACCATCGGCGACGAGGCCCCCCACCTGCAGGAGTGGATCGACCGGGGCCACTGACCGCCTCGACCCCCGGGACGGGCCCGCACGCAGCCGCGTGCGGGCCTGTCGGCGTATCCACGCCACCACTGGCACATTTTTAAGCGTATGCTCAAAAACGTGCCTCCGTCTGCGCCACCACCCACGCCACCCCCCGACCTGCCGGCCCACCCCGACCCCGGGCCCCCCGACCCCCCGGCCCGCGGGGACCGCACGACCCGCACCGGGCTGCTGCTCCTGGTCGCGGTGGTCGGGACCGCGGGGGTGCTGCTGTCCGCGCACCTCGGACGGCTCGACTCCGCACTCGTCTTCGTGGGCCTCCCCTGCGCGGTGGCCCTGGCCGTCGCCCTCCTGCCGACCCGCGGGGACGGGTGGGGGACGGTCTTCCAGGTGACGACCGTGACCCTGCTCGTCGCGTCCGCCCTCCTGCACGAGGGGGCCCTGTGCGTGCTGCTGGCGGCGCCCCTCGTGTACGCGACGGTGGCCGTCGTCTACTCCGCCGCGCACGCCTCCGCCGGCGGACGGCGCGACCGGCTCGCCGTCGTCCCCCTCCTCGGGGTGCTGGCGCTCGAGGGCGTGGTCCCCGGTCTGCGGGTCAACCCCGAGCAGTCCTCCGGCGCGAGCGAGCTCATGGCCACGTCCTGCCAGCGGCTCGTCGAACGACTGGACGGCGGGCCCCGCGTCGACCCGGACGCCGACCGGGGGCTGCTGCTGCGGGTGGCGCAGTACCCGACGCCCGTCGCCGTCACCGGAACGGACCTGCGCCCCGGTGGCACCTGGACCCTGACCATGCCCGCCGGTGCCATCCGCACCGAGGTCGTCGACCGCACGGGGTCGGCGACGCGGGGCCGGATCGACTTCGCGGTCACCGCGGACGACGCCCGCACCACCCGCTGGGTCGACCTTCGCTCCGGCTCCCTGGCCTGGGAGCAGACCCCGGACGGCTGCGTCGCCGAGGTGACGGTCGACTACACCCGCCGGCTCGACCCGAGCTTCTGGTTCGGGCCGGTCACCGACGTGTTCATGGACGCCGGGTCGGGCGCCTTCCTCCGCTCGCTCACCTGACCGTGCGCGCGCCCGACGTGTCCGCCGACCTGCTGCGCAACCTCACGCTGCTCGGCCCCCTCGTGGCGCTGGTCGCCGTCGCCGGGCTGCGCCGGCGCGGGGTGCTGGCGCGGTGGCCCGGCGACGTCCCGCTCGCCTGCCTCGCCGGCCTCCTCGTCTGGCTCGGTGTGCTGGCCGTCGAGGTCGCCACCGACCTGTGGCGATTCGCCGACGGTCCCACCACGTTCCTCGGGATGCCGCTGGAGACGAGCGTGGGCTGGGCGCTCACCTGGGGGGCGCTGCCCGCGCTGGCCGGGGGGCGGCGCGTGCTGTGGTTCGGCGCGTTCGCCTGGACCGACGTCCTCGTCGTCCCCCGGCTGGAGCCGCTGCTCGTGCTCGGTCCGCGGTGGTGGGTCGGGGAGGTCCTGCTGCTGGCCGCGGTCGCCGCACCGGCCCTGCTGCTCGGGCACGCCACCGAGCACCGACGCTGGCTCGCGGGACGGGTGGTCGTGCAGGCGCTGACGGCGGGCGCCCTGGTGCTGTGGCTGCTGCCGACCGTGGCGTTCTCGCACGGCCCGGGCGGGTGGTCGTCGGTGGCTGACCACCCGCTGCCGGTGCGCGCGGCGCTGCTGGCGGCCGCCGTGGTCGTCGGCGTGCCCACGCTGTCCGCGGTCGTCGAGCTGGCCCGCGCCGGGCGGGGCACCCCCTACCCGTGGGACCCCCCGGAGCGCCTGGTGACCACCGGCCCCTACGCGTACGTGGCGAACCCCATGCAGCTCGGTGCGGTCGCCCTGCTGGTGCTGCTCGCCGTGGCGGCCGGGTCGCCGTGGCTGCTGCTGACCTCCGCGATGACCGGTGTCCTGCTGCACGTGGTGGCCGGCCCGCACGAGCGCGCGACGATGAGCCGCTGGGAGGGTTTCGAGGACTACCGGCGGCAGGTGCCCTCGTGGCGTCCGCGTCACCGGCCCTACGTGCCGGCGCCCACGTACGTGTGGGTCAGCCGCGACTGCGGGCTCTGCCGGGCCACCGGCAGCGGGATCGAGGCGCTGCACCCCGTGCGGCTGGTCGTCGTCGACGCCGAGGACGCCGGCGTCCGCCTGACGCGGATGCGGTGGGCGGGCGCCGGGCTGCACGAACGCGGCGTCGCGGCCTTCGCCCGCTCGCTGGAGCAGGTGCACCTGGGGCTGGCGTGGCTCGGCTGGGCGGTGCGCCTGCCCGGGGTGACGTGGGCCGTCCAGACGGTCGCCGACGCGTGCGGGCTCGGGCCCCGTGAGGTGCGACCCCCCGGCGCGCGGCACCGGGCCGTGCGGGATGCTGGGGCCACCGGCGCCGCCGCCGGGCCCTCTCCGCGGGCCCCCGGCGCCCAGCCAGGCGGGTCAGGGAGGTCGGGCCGTTGAGCACCGCCCGGACGAGGTCGGCGCTGATGGACGCGGCGGTCCGGCTCACGTCCCGCGAGGGGGTGCGGGCCGTGACCGCCCGGGCCGTCGCCGCCGAGGCGGACGTCAACCAGGCCCTGGTCTTCTACCACTTCGACGGGGTCGAGGGTCTGCTGCGGGAGGCGTTCGACGACGCCACGACGCGGATGGTCGGCCGGTACGTCGCCGAGCTCGACGAGGTCCGCAGCTTCGCCGACCTGCACGCCCTCGGTGTGCGGCTGTCCGCAGACAGCCGTGCCGACGGCTCCGCCGCCCTGCTGTCCCACGTGGTCGCCGCCTCGCACACCGACCCCGCCGTGGCGGCCGTCCTCACCGCGCAGCTCGACAAGTGGCGCGCCGCCCTCAGCGCCACGCTGCAGCGGGTCCTGCGGACGCACCGGCTGGACGACGCGCTGGACGTCGGTTCCCTGACCAGCTCCCTCGCGGCGGCGTCGATCGGGATGATCACCCTGGACGCCGTACCCGGTCAGCCGCTCGGGTCCACCCTGCCGTCCCTCGGCCGCCTCGCGCGCCTCACCGACCGGGCGGCCCGGCTGCTCCCGGCGCCGCTCGTCCGCCGGCTGCTGACCGACCGGCCCTGACACCCGTCCGGAGAGCCCGCTCCCCCCGGGTACCGTCCGCACTGTGAGATGCCGACACGTAGTACCGCTGACCGCCCCCGTCGTCCTGGCAGTCGTCACGGCCTGCGGCGGCGCTGAGGCACCGACAGCGTCCCCCGGTGCGGGTCCTGCCCGTTCCGCGTCCGCATCTCCCGCGGCGTCACTCGCGCCGCCGGACGGGACCGGGTCCTCCACCGACGCCCCCGAGGTCCCCGAGTGCCGTGACCTCAGCCGGGACCCGGACGCACCGGTCGACGGGCACGTGCTCGGCGCCTGCGTCGTCGCCTCCATGTACGCCGCCGGGACCGGGAGGATGGAGTCCAGCTCCTCGGACGGCACGGTCACGACCACGACCTACCAGTTCGTGCCCGAGCTTCGCATGCACGCGGTCACGCCGACGAGCGAGGTCGTCGTCACCGACACCACCGGCTGGCTGCGGACCGAGGGCCACCCCTGGGTCCAGGAGGCCCCGGGGGCCGCCGACCCCAGGACGCTGCTGGCCACCGCGACCATCGGCGCGACCCGCGACCTCGTCGCGCCGCAGTCAGCGGCCGCGTCGTACGCGCAGTGCACGGACTGGGTCGGCGAGGGGCTCCAGCCCGTCGACGGGACCTCCGACGTCCACCGCAAGTACCGCTGCCGGACGCCGTACGAGGCGCTGGGCGTGACGGTCTCGGACCTCACCCTGTGGCTGGACGCGGACCACCTGCCCGTGAGGTCGACAGCAGACAGCGCCGCGATGGGCCTGTCCACGAGCACCGTCACGACCTTCTCTGCGTGGGGGCACCCGGTCGACATCCCGGACCCTGCCGCGGGGTGACGGGCCCTCGCGTCAGCGGCGTCGTCGCCGCTCCTGGACGACCGGCACCCAGCTGGTGAGGCAGCCCACCACCAGGGCCGCACCGGCCACGTTCACCGCCTCGACGCCCCACCGCCACGGCGCGACCGCCACCAGCGTCAGCGCGACCGCCGCGACGACGCACGCGGCGCCCCACACGACGGTGACGCGCGACCCGCGCAGCACCCGCCAGACGACGACCCGTGTCCGCCCGGGCAGCCGCCCGACCGTCCGCCACGTCCACCACGCGAGGCCCGCGGCGCAGACCAGCCCCCACAGGGTCGGCCACCCGACCGCGGCGTCCGTGGGCCCGGCCCGCAGCGCGGGACGCATGACGAAGAAGGTGGCGAACAGCGCGAGGTGCGTGCGCTGCAGCCAGCGCAGCACGACGAGGCGGACGTTTCCGTGCACCACCTGCTGGCGGGGGTCGGCGGCACCCGCGGCGACGAACCCCTGCGCGGCGTCCACCAGCTGCCCGGCGCCCTGACGCAGCTGCATCACGGCGAGGTTGTTCCGTGCGCGGGCGTCCTGCGGGTCGAGCCGCAGCGCCTCCCGGTACGCGCGCTCGGCGACCTGCTTGTCGCCGCACGCGTCGGCGACGTCACCCATGGTGGCGTGCACGGTGGGCAGGTCGGGCGCGAGGCGGGTCGCCCACCGCGCGGCCTCCCACGCCTCGGTCCGCGTGGGGACGCCGCCGACGGCGGCCCGGGCCCGCAGGTCGTGCGCCAGCCAGTGGTCCGGGTGGGCAGCGACCAGCGCGCGGGCGCTGGTGAGCGCCTCGCCGGAGCGCCCCAGGGCGAGCAGGGCCTCCGTGCGCCAGCACGCCAGCGCGAAGGAGTCCGGCGCGACGGCCAGCCCGCGCTCGGCCGCCTGCAGGGACCGCTCGTGCGCGTCGGTCTCCGCGTGGGCGTGCGCGAGCAGCTCCCACAGCCGCGGGTCGTCCGGCGTGGTCGCCACGAGCCGGCCCAGCGACCGCAGCGCCTCCTGCGCCCGGCCGAGGTCGAGGAGCGCCGCCGCGGCGCGCAGCGCCCCGTCGTCGTCCGCGCCGTACCGTCGTGGGCCGCTGGGCCCGGGGGCGGCAGAGCCCTCGTGCTCGCGAGCGGTCACAGCCGCTTGCTCTTCCTGAGGTAGTCCCGCAGGTCGCCGTACGTGCCGGCCTCGTCACCGAACAGGACCACGTTGCGCGCCGTCTCCATCCACGGGCCCGTCGAGGGGCGCACGTCCTTCACGGCCGCCTCGAGGTCGGCCATCCGGATCAGCCGCACGTCCCCGGTCCGGGCGCCCTCGAGCAGCACCGCCTCGGTGGCCGTCTCGCACACGTAGGCGATGTCCGCGCCGCTGTAGCCGTCGGTCATCCGGGCGAGCCGCTCCAGGTCGATGCCCTCCACCGGCCGGTCCCTCAGGTGGTGCCGGAAGACGCCCACGCGGGCGGCCCGGTCGGGCGGCAGCACGAGCACCGTGCGGTCGAGGCGACCGGGACGGCGCAGCGCGGGGTCGACGTCCCACGGCTGGTTGGTGGCCGCCAGGACGAACACGCCGTCGTTGACGGACTCCGCGCCGTCCAGCTCGGTCAGGAGCTGGACGACGGCGCCGCGCATCCCGCTGTTGCGCGTCATGCTGCGCTTCTGGCCGAGCGCGTCCAGCTCGTCGAGGAACAGCACGCACGGCGCCTCGCGGCGGGCGAGCTGGAACACCTCGTGGACGTTCTGCTCGCTGTTGCCGAGGTACATGTCGAGGATCTCGGCCAGGCCGACGGTCATGAACTTCGCGCCCAGCTCGCCGGCGACGGCACGCGCCAGGAACGTCTTGCCGCACCCGGGCGGGCCGTAGAGCAGCAGGCCCCCGCGCAGGCTCTTGCGGAACAGCCGTCGCAGCTGCGGGTTGCGCAGCGGCGCGAGGAACGCGGCGTCCAGGCGGGCCTTCACGTCGTCCATCCCGGCGACGTCGTCGAGGGTGACGCGGCTGCGCTCGACGTCCCACGCCGGCGCGTCGGGCAGCCCGCCGCCGGCGGCGTCGTCGGCCCCGACCGTGAAGGGCGGTCCCACGACGTCGCCGAGCTGCTCCTCCGCCTGACCCCAGTCGAACCCGCCCGCGGGCTCACCGGCTCGCGGGAGGTTCGGGTCCGCTGCTGTGTCCGGCAGCGCGCCCGGCGCCGCGCCTCGCACCGGGTCCGGCGCCGGGTCCGGCGTGGTCGCCCCCGGGGCGTCCTGCGCAGCCGCGGCCGCGACGACGACGCGTCGCGCGCCCTCGTGCAGGGGGTCGTGCTGCAGCGCCGTGGCCCCCTGCTGGACGGCGTCCGCCGCGCGCCCCCTGGCCAGCAGCAGCTCCGCGAGGTGGACGCGCAGCGCGACGTCGGTCGGTGCGGCCTCCACCGCGCGGCGCAGGCTGTCGACGAGCTCGTCCGTGGTCACGCGGGAACCGTAGTGGGGGCGCGGCCCCACCGGGGCCGACCCTCCACACGCGTCCCCCGGGCGGCGGGGGACAACCCCCGGGCCACCCCGGGGGCTGGCCCCGACCGGTGAGCGGGCAGCACCAGGGTTCGACCGGGGACGTCCCGGATGGGCCCGGAGCGCCCGCGGCAGCAGCCTTGTGGTCGCCTTCACCGCCGGCCGGGACCCGCCCGGCCCGGACCCGCCGCGTGCCGTGGCCCGTCCGCAGGTGCCGTCCCCAGGAGCGTCCCCGTGTCCGCACCGCCCGCACCCGACCCCGTCCTGCTCGACCGTCCCCACGACCGCCGGGACCGGTCCCGACGGCACCCCGACGACGCCGTCGCGACCGGCGGGCTGGTGGCCCGCACCGCGCGCTGGAGCGCCACGCACCGGTGGACCGCCATCGGCCTGTGGGTGCTGCTGGTCGTCGGGTCCGTCGCCGCCGGGCTGGTGGCCGGCAACCGCGAGCTGACGGCCGCCGAGTACGGGGTCGGCGCCTCGGCCCCGGCCGACGCCGCGCTGAGCCGCTCGGACTTCGGCGACGTGCCCTCCGAGTCGGTGCTGGTACGGGCGGCCGACGGCGGCACCGTCGACCCGGCGTCCCCCGCGGTCACCGGGCTGGCCGAGCGTCTCGGCGCCCTCGACGGCGTCTCGGCCGTCTCGCCGCCGCTGCCCTCGGCCGACGGCGGGTCGGTGCTGCTGCAGGTCGAGCTGGCCGCCGGGACCGGCGACGACTCCGAGCGCGCCGCCGTCGCCGAGGACGCGGCGAGGGCGGTCGCGGGTGCGCTGGCCGACGCGGAGGCGCCCGGCCTGGTCCTCGCGCAGACCGGCGACACCTCCCTCGGGCTGGCCGTGGACGAGATGTACTCCGACGACCTGCGGCGGGCCGAGCTGCTGTCCGTGCCCGTCACGCTGGGCATCCTCGTCCTGGTCTTCGGCGCGCTCATCGCCGCCGGCATCCCGGTGCTGCTCGCGCTGACGTCGGTCGCCGGGGCGTTCGGCCTGTCCCAGCTCGCGTCGCACCTGGTGCCGTCGAGCGACGTCCTCGCCTCCGTGATCCTGCTCGTCGGCATGGCGGTGGGGGTCGACTACTCGCTGTTCTACGTGCGCCGCGAGCGCCAGGAGCGGCTGCGCGGGGCCGGGACGGTCGAGGCCGTCACCGTCGCCGCGGCGACCTCCGGGCGTGCGGTCGTCGTGTCCGGCGCGGCCGTCACGGTGTCGATGGCGGGGATGTTCCTCGCCGGGGAGGCCACCTTCTCCTCGCTGGCCGTCGGGACGATCCTCGTGGTGTCCGTCGCGGTGGTCGGGTCCGTCACGGTGCTGCCGGCGGTCCTGGCCCTGCTCGGTCGCTGGGTCGACCGGCCGCGCGTCCCGCTGCTGCACCGGCTGCGCCGTCGGGACGGCGGTTCGCGGTTCTGGCCCGCCGTCCTGCGTCCCGTCCTGGCGCGGCCGCTGGCCGCGCTCGTCGTGGGCACCGTCGCCCTGCTCACGGTCGCGGCGCCGGCGCTGGGGATGCGCCTGGGCTTCCCCGGTCTGGAGGACCTGCCCGACGACGTCCCCGCCGTCGCCGCGTACGAGGCGGTGACCACCGCGTACCCGTCACAGGGGGCGTCGCACACCGTCGCGGTGTGGAGCGAGGACGGCGAGCCGCTGGACCGCGTCACGGTCGACGCCGCCGTCACCGCGCTGGCGTCCGCCACGGCGGGCACCCCGCCGTTCGCCACGGGAGACGGCCTGGCCGCCGAGTACTCCCAGGACGGCGACGTCGCCCGGCTGAGGGTGCCCGTCAGCGGCGAGCCGGACAGCGACGAGGCGTCCCGCAGCGTCGTCGACCTGAGGGAGGACCTCCTACCGACGACCCTGGGCGCGCTGCCCGGGGTGGACGTCGCCGTCACGGGGCCGACCGCCGGCTCCGACGACTTCGAGGCGCTGCTGGCCGAGCGCATGCCCTGGGTGGTGGCGTTCGTGCTGCTGCTGACCGTCACGGTCCTGGTGCTGTCGTTCCGCTCCCTGGCCGTGGCGCTGACCGCGGCGGCGCTCAACCTGCTGTCGGTCGGTGCCGCGTACGGCGTCCTGGTGCTGGTCTTCCAGGGCACGTGGGCGGAGGGCCTGCTCGGCTTCACCAGCAACGGCGCGGTCGTCACGTGGCTGCCGCTGTTCCTGTTCGTGATCCTGTTCGGGCTGTCGATGGACTACCACGTGTTCGTCGTCAGCAGGATCCGCGAGCTGGCGCTGGCCGGCGTCCCGGTCCGGCGGGCGGTGCGCGACGGCATCACCGGCACCGCCGGCACCGTCACCAGCGCCGCGGTCGTGATGGTGGCGGTGTTCTCCATCTTCGCGACGCTGACCCCGCTGGACTTCAAGCAGCTCGGGGTGGGGCTGGCCGTGGCCATCGCGATCGACGCGACGATCGTGCGGGCGGTGCTCCTGCCGTCGGCGATGGCGCTGCTGGGTGAGCGCAACTGGTGGCTGCCGGGCTGGATGGCACGCGGGCTGGACCGGCTGCCCGACCTGGCGCACCGCTGACGGGCGGCGCCTACGCCCCGTACGCCGAACGGACGAGCGCCACGGCCTCGTCCTCACCGACGCCGAGGGTCCGCACGCGGGTGACGAACTCGCGTGCGGCCCGTCGGGCGGCGCGGCCGTCGTCGTCGGCGACGAACGTGCCCGCCCGGCCGCGGCCGACGAGCAGCCCGTCGCGCTCGAGCTCGGTGTAGGCGCGGGCGACGGTGTTGGCGGCGATCCCGATCTCGGCGGCCAGCACCCGCACGGGCGGCAGGCGGTCCCCGGGGGCGAGCCGGCCGCTGTCGACGTGCTCGCGCACCTGGCGGCGCACCTGCTCGTAGGGGGCGACGTCGCTGTCGGCGTCGACGACCACCCGCACCTCGGCGTTCACGGGTCCACCCTGTCGGACCACGCGGCGCCGGGCACGACGAGGGCCGTGGCGACCGCCGCGACGCCCTCCCCGCGACCGGTGAGCCCCAGCCCGTCGGTCGTGGTCCCCGAGACCGACACGGGGGCGCCGCAGGCGGCCGACAGCGCCTGCTGCGCCTCCTGCCGGCGGGTACCCACCTTGGGTCGGTTGCCGACCACCTGGACGGCGACGTTGCCGATCTCGTACCCGGCGTCGCGGACGCGACGCGCGGCCTCGGCCAGCAGCGCCACCCCCGACGCACCGGCCCACTGGGGCTCCGACGTGCCGAAGTGGGCGCCGAGGTCCCCGATGCCCGCCGCCGAGAAGAGCGCGTCGCACGCGGCGTGGGCGACGACGTCGGCGTCGGAGTGCCCCGCGAGCCCGCGCTCGCCCGGCCAGTGCAGGCCGGCGACCCACAGCTCACGGGTCCCCGTCTCGTCGACGGCGTGGACGTCGACGCCCACCCCCGTGCGGGGCAGGGGCGGGTGGGTCACGGTCCGGCTCCCTCGCTCGTCGTCCTGTTCGTCGTCCTGTTCGTCGTCCCGTCCGTCGGCCCGTCGGTCGTCTCGTCCGTCGTCCGGCTCGTCGGGACGGTAGCGGCCCCGGTGACCTGCGTCCGGCCGGGGGCGTGCTGCTGCGCGACGAGCGCCTCGGCGAGGAGCAGGTCCGTGGCGGTGGTGACCTTGAACGCCTGCGCCGAGCCGTCGACCAGGTGGACCGGGTGCCCGGTGCGCTCGACCAGCCCCGCGTCGTCCGTCGCCGCCAGCGTCTCGTCGTCGGCGTGCGCGGCGGCCGCGGCGTGCGCCCGCTCCAACGTCGAGCGCTCGAAGCCCTGCGGCGTCTGCACCGCGCGCAGGCGCGCCCGGTCGACCACGGCGCCGCTCACGTCCCGCACGGTGTCGGTCACCGGCACCACCGGGACGACGGCCACGTGCCCGGCCCGGACGGCGCGGGCCACCGCGCGCACCGTCGACGCCGGGGTGAGGCATCGCGCCGCGTCGTGCACCAGGACGGTTCCGACGCCCGGGGCCAGGGCGGCCAGCCCGCGCGCCACCGAGGCCTGACGGCTGCCACCGCCGGCGACCGCGCTCACCCGCACCGCGGGCGGGGCGGCGTCGGCCAGCCGACGGACGAGCGCGTCGCCCACGGCGTCGGCCGGCACGACCAGCACGACCTCGGACACGACGTCGGCGGCCAGCACCCGCTCGAGCGCGTGCTCGAGGAGGGTGCGGCCGCCGACGGTGACGAACGCCTTCGGCACCCCCGCCGCGAGGCGGGTGCCGCTGCCGGCCGCGACGACGACGCAGCCGACCGTGCCGGTCGTGCTCAGCTCGCGAGGACCTCGTCGAGGATGGCCTCGGCCTTCTCCTCCTCGGTCTTCTCCGCCAGGGCCAGCTCGGAGACGAGGATCTGGCGGGCCTTGGCCAGCATCCGCTTCTCGCCCGCGGACAGCCCGCGGTCCTGGTCCCGGCGCCACAGGTCGCGGACGACCTCGGCGACCTTGATGACGTCACCGGAGGCGAGCTTCTCCAGGTTGGCCTTGTACCGGCGCGACCAGTTGGTCGGCTCCTCCGTGTACGGGGCGCGCAGCACCTCGAAGACCCGCTCCAGGCCCTCGGCCCCCACGACGTCCCGGACCCCGACGAGGTCGCAGTTCTCGGCCGGTACCTCGATGGTCAGGTCGCCCTGGGCGACCTTCAGCTTGAGGTAGAGCTTCTCCTCACCCTTGATGGTCCGCTTCTTGATCTCCTCGATCAGTGCCGCACCGTGGTGCGGGTACACGACCGTCTCGCCGACCTTGAAAGCCATGTGCTCTTATCCCCTTTCGCGACCTCCACTCTAACACGCGCTCGGCGGCGGACGTGAGGGTCGTCACGACGTTTGCCCTGGTCAGGGGCACATTCGCCCGTCGAGCGGACTTGACAGACGTCGTGACTGCGTGCTCCGCGCCACCTCGACCAGGGCCGCGGGCGACCCGGCGATAGGGTGTGGCGCGACATGGCAGGACCCGTCCGGGGTCCCCGCGCCCGCCGCCTCGAGCGGACGTCCCCGAGGAGTCGCAGTGAACCGCATCGCCCGTCCGGTGACCCTGGCCGCCGCGGCCCTCGTGGCGCTGGGGCTCTCCGGGTGCTCGCTGACCAGCCAGCAGACGACGCAGCTGCAGTACACGCCCAGCGACGGCTCGCAGCTGGACCTGCAGGACGGCGTGGGCCTGCGCAACGCCATCCTCGTCTCCGAGGGCCGCGGCGAGCCCGCGACCCTCGTCGCGACCGTGGTCAACGACGGGCCGGAGGACGTCACCGTCCTGATCGAGGGCGGGGGCCTGGCCGGCGACGTGGAGGTCCCCGCCTACGGCACGACGAGGATCGGCCCGGACCAGGACACGACGCTGCGGGTGGACTCCCTCGACGTGTGGCCCGGCGAGCTGGTGACGCTGGCGATCGCGACCCCGGGCGCGGCCGACGAGCTCGACGTCCCGGTGCTGGACGGCACCCTCGAGGAGCTCGGCGACTACCTGCCGACGCCCGAGCCGACCCTCGAGCCGACCCCCACCGCGGGGGCGACCAGCGCGCCGACCGGGGAGCCGACCAGCGAGCCCACCACGGGCGGGACGCCGGCGCCGACCAGCACGGCGACCACGACGCCCTGACGGACCGCCCGACCCGGACCGCCCGACCCGGACCGCCCGACCCGGACGGGCAGGGCCGGGCAGGGCCGGGCCGGGCCGGGCGGTCCGCGGCGTCACGCCTCGAACTTGTAGCCCAGCCCCCGCACCGTCACCAGGTACCGCGGGGTGGACGGGTCCGGCTCGATCTTGGCCCGCAGCCGCTTGACGTGGACGTCGAGGGTCTTGGTGTCACCGACGTAGTCCGACCCCCAGACCCGGTCGATGAGCTGTCCGCGGGTGAGTACCCGGCCGGCGTTGCGCAGCAGCATCTCCAGCAGCTCGAACTCCTTGAGCGGCAGCGGTACCGCCGCCCCGTCGACGGTCACCACGTGCCGCTCGACGTCCATCCGGACGGGACCCGCCTCGACCGTGGACGGCACGAGCTCCTCGGGCTCCGACCGGCGCCGCAGCACGGCGCGCACCCGCGCCACCAGCTCCCGCGAGGAGTACGGCTTGGTCACGTAGTCGTCGGCCCCCAGCTCGAGCCCCACGACCTTGTCGATCTCGCTGTCCTTCGCGGTCAGCATGATCACCGGGACGGCGCTGCGGGTCCGCAGCTGGCGGCACACCTCCGTGCCCGGCGTGCCGGGGAGCATCAGGTCCAGCAGGACCAGGTCGGCGCCGTGCCGGTCGAACTCCTCCAGGGCGGCGGTCCCGGTGTCGGCCACCGTCACCTCGTACCCCTCCTTGCGCAGCAGGTACGACAGCGGGTCGCTGAAGGACTCCTCGTCCTCCACCACCAGGATGCGGGTCACGTCGGCACGCTCCTCGGTTCGGGCGCCGGCGGCGCCTGGTCGTCACCCCGGGCACCGTGCCCGGGTCGTGCGCCGGCGCCGTCACGGCGCCCGGCGTCCCCGGCGTCGTCCGCCGGGAGGTCGTGGGGCCCGGTCGCCACGACGGGCAGCCGCAGCGTGAACGTCGAGCCCTGCCCGGGGCGGCTCCACACCGTCACGTCCCCGCCGTGGTTGGACGCCACGTGCTTGACGATGCTGAGCCCGAGCCCCGTGCCGCCGGTCTCGCGGGAGCGCGCCGGGTCGACGCGGTAGAACCGCTCGAACACGCGGTCCTGCTCCTCCGGGGGGATGCCGATGCCCTGGTCGGCCACCGCGATCCCGACGAGCCCGCCGTCGCGGGTGACACCGACACCGACCCGGGTGCCGCGGTCGCTGTACCGGACGGCGTTGTCGACGAGGTTGCGCACCGCGGTGACGAGCAGCCCGTGGTCGCCGTACACCTGCACCCCACTGGGGGAGCCGACGACGACGGTGACCTCCCTGGCGGTGGCCACGGTGCGGGACCGGTCGACCGCCTCCGCGACCACGTCGTCCACCGACACGGCGGCCGGCTGCTCCAGGCCCTGGGCGACCTGCAGCCGCGACAGGTCGATGATGTCCTGCACCAGCTCGGCCAGCCGCTCGGACTCCCGGTGCATGCGCGCGGCGAACCGGCGGACGGCGTCGGGGTCGTCCGCGGCGTCCTGCAGCGCCTCGCTGAGCAGCGAGATCGCCCCCACCGGCGTCTTCAGCTCGTGGCTGACGTTGACCACGAAGTCGCGGCGGACCTCCTCGACCCGCCGCGCCTCGGTGCGGTCCTCGACGAGCAGCAGGATGTGCAGCGGCCCGAGCGGCGCGACGCGGGCGTGGACGAACAGCGTCCCCGACCCCAGCGGGCCCCGCGGCAGCTCCAGCTCCTGCTCCCGGATCTCGCCGTCGCGCCGCACGTCGCGGGCCAGGTCGAGCAGCGCGCCGTGGACGACGTCCCGCCCCCGGACGAGACCGAACGCGTACGCGGCCGGGCTGGCGCGCACGACCGCGTCGGCGACGTCCAGGACGACGGCGGCGGAGCGCAGGACGGCGAGCACCTCGCCGACGCCGCGGGGCAGCTCGGGCTCCGGCGGGGCGGGGACGCGGGACTGCTGCCGCTCGCTCCAGCGGAACGCCAGCAGGGCGGTGACGACCACGAGCACCGCGAGCGCGGCCGCCGTCGTCGCCGCGACCTGCACGTCCACCTCCACGTCGGCCAGCGTAGGGGCGCCCGACACGTGGTCCCGGACGCCGGGGGCCGCCACGACGCACCCGTCGCCAGGTGTTCACCTGGGGTCGCCGTGACGTTCACGATGCACTGTGATGGTGTGGCCACGACGCGCCCCCGCCGGGAGGGGCGCCCGCACAGGACCGGAGCACGATGCGCGACGTCTTCCACCACGAGCTCGACCAGCTCGCCGACCAGCTCGTCGAGATGGCCGACCTCGTCGGCCAGGCGATGACCAGCGCGACGAAGGCGCTGCTCACCGCGGACCTGCCGCTGGCCGAGAGCGTCATCGCGGAGGACGCCCGGATCGACCGGATGCAGCTCGACCTCGACGAGCGCGCCGTCGCGATCCTCGCCCGCCAGCAGCCGGTCGCCACCGACCTGCGGGTGGTCGTGTCGAGCATGCGCATGTCCATGACGCTGGAGCGGATGGGTGACCTGGCGCGCCACGTCGCCAAGATCGCCCGGCTCCGCTTCCCCCACCACGCCGTCCCGGAGACGCTGGAGCCCGCGTTCGCGCAGATGGGCGAGATCGCCCAGCGCGTCGCGCACAAGGCCGGTCAGGTGATCCGCACCCGCGACCTGGACGTCGCCGCGGAGCTCGAGCGGGACGACGACGAGCTCGACCGGCTGCACCGGGACATGTTCGGCCTGCTGCTCGAGCGCGGGGAGCAGGTCGGCGTGGCCACCACCGTGGACCTCACCCTGCTGAGCCGGTACTACGAGCGCTTCGGCGACCACGCGGTGTCCGTCGCCGAGCGGGTCGAGTTCCTCGTCACGGGCGGCACCGAGCGGCCGCTGGACGCGGACCGCTCCCGCGCGGTCGACGACGACTGAGCGACCCGGCCCCGGCGGCCGGCCGGTAGCGTCGTCCGCGTGACCTCACGCGTGCTGGCCGGACTGGCCGCCGGACTCGGCGCCCTGGCCCTGACCGGCCTGACGGCGTGCACCTCGGACGACGGGGCGGCCGCCCCGCCCCCCACGCCCACGGCCTCGGCCACCGGGACGGGCGACCCCGCGGCGCCGTCCCCCTCGCCGGAGCCGGGCCCGCTCGACTGCGACGTGGTCGCGGTCGCGCAGGGCGAGCTGGAGCAGGCGACCGGGGCCGAGCTGGAGCGGCTGGGCCTCGGCCGGGAGGACCCGCGAGCGTTCCCGGTCACCCTGTTCGTCGCCACCCGCGACGGCGCGGACTACTGGGAGCAGGTGCGCGGCGCGGTGACCGACGAGGCGCCCGCCGACCTGCGCGACGACGTGGCGGTCGTCGCCGGCTGGTGGACCGAGGTCGGCCCGCGCCTGGCCGGCGTCGAGGTGGCCGGCCCGTCGAGCACCGCCGTGCAGGAGGCGCTGACCGAGACGGAGCGCATCACGGCGGACGCCGCGGACGCCCGCGTCACCCAGGCGCAGCAGCGGGTCCAGGCGGTCGTGGACGCCACCTGCGGGACCCTGCCCGACGCGGCCGCGACGACGCGGTGAGGGCGGGCGGTCAGCGCCCCTGGTTGGCGACGGCCGCGGCGGCCTCGGCGGCGGCGTCCGGGTCGAGGTAGCGACCGCGCGCGGTCACCGGCCGCAGGTCGTCGTCGAGCTCGTACAGCAGCGGGATGCCCGTCGGGATGTTGAGCCCCGGGATCTCCTCGTCGGAGATCTGGTCGAGGTGCTTGACCAGCGCGCGCAGCGAGTTGCCGTGCGCGGCCAGCAGGACCACCTTGCCGGCGCGCAGGTCCGGGACGACGTCGCTCTCCCAGTAGGGCAGCATCCGCGCGACGACGTCCTTGAGGCACTCGGTGCGCGGCATGTCCGCGCCGAGGTCGGCGTAGCGCGGGTCACCGTGCTGGCTGAACTCGTCGGCCTCGTCGATCTCCGGCGGCGGCACGTCGTAGGACCGGCGCCAGGTCATGAACTGCTCCTCGCCGAACTGCTCCAGGGTCTGCTTCTTGTTCTTGCCCTGCAGCGCGCCGTAGTGGCGCTCGTTGAGGCGCCAGGAGCGCTTGACCGGGATCCAGTGCCGGTCCGCGACGTCCAGGGAGATGTTGGCGGTCGCGATCGCGCGGCGCAGCAGCGAGGTGTGGACGACGTCGGGCAGCAGACCCTCGGCGGCCATCAGCTCGCCGCCGCGACGGGCCTCCTCGACGCCCTTCTCCGACAGGTGGACGTCGACCCAGCCGGTGAAGAGGTTCTTGGCGTTCCAGTCGCTCTCACCGTGACGCAGCAGCACGAGGGTGTAGGTCATGGCGTCACCCTACTGACGCGGGTCAGGACCCGCCGTCCCGCTCCAGCAGGTGCCGGAACGCCTCGAGGTTGCGGGTGGACTCGCCGCGCGAGACGCGCCACTGCCACTCCTTGCGCATCGAGCCGAGGAAGCCGAGCACGAGCAGCTCGTCGAAGCTCTCGTCGGCGGTGCGCGCGACCACCCCCATCAGCGCGTCGACCGTGGACGGCGTCACGCCCTCGAGCGGGACCCGCCCGACGAGGTACACGTCGCCGTCCCCGTCGAGCGCGAACGCGGCACCCCGCAGCCGGGCGTTGCGCTCCAGCAGCCAGCGGTGGAACGCGCCCTCGTTCTCGTCGGGGTGGCGGATGACGAAGGCCGACACCGACAGCGAGCGCTCCCCCACGATGACCGACACCGTGGTGCGCAGCTTGTGCTCCCCGGGCAGCTGCAGCACGTACTCGCCCTGCCGGGCACCCGGCTCGACGCCGACCCCGGCGTCCTCGCCCAGGTCGGCCAGCCAGTCCAGCAGCGCGCGCTCCGCGCGCTCGCGCAGCGGGCCCGGTCCGTCCACGGCGTCGCTCACGGGGCCACCTGCAGGTCGCCGGCGGGCGCCGGCGCGGGGGTCGACGTCGAGGCGTCGGCGGGCAGGGACAGCAGGCGGCTGATCCGCTCGGTGCGGGCCGCGTCGTACACGGCGAGGGTGCGCTCCACGGTGGCGTCCCAGCCGAAGCCGGCGGCGTGCCGGGCGGCGCCGCGGGCCAGGGCGTGGCGCCGCGCGGGGTCGGCCAGGAGCGAGCCGAGGGCGTCCGCCCAGTCGGCCGGGTCGTGCGTCGGCACGAGCAGCCCGGACTCGCCGTGCGCCACGGCGGTGGTCAGCCCCCCGACGTCCGCCGCCACCACCGGGGTGCCGGTGGCCTGCGCCTCGATCGCCACCAGTCCGAAGGACTCGTTGTACGACGGGACGGTCACCACGTCGGCGGCCCGGTACCACTCGGCGAGCCGGGCCCGGTCGACCGGCGGGTGCAGCCGGACGACGTCCGGGACGCCCGGCACGCCCATCAGGCCGAGGCCGCGGGCCAGGTCGGCGATCTCGGTCGGGTGCCGCAGCCCGCTGCCGCTCGGCCCGCCGACGACCGCGACGACGAGGCGCGAGCGCAGGGACGGGGTGGTGCGCAGCAGGTGGGCGACGGCGCGCACGAGCACGTCGGGGGCCTTGAGCGGCTGGATCCGGCCGGCGAACAGGACGACGTGCGCGTCGTCGGGCAGGCCGAGCGCGGCGCGGGCGCGCCGGCGTCCGGCGTCCCCGGTGTCGGAGAACACGTCGAGGTCGACGCCCGGCGGCACGACCTCGACGACGTCCGGCGGCGCGTCGTAGAGGGTGACGAGGTCGCGGGCCTCCGCGGGGGTGTTGGCGACGAGCCGGTCGGCGGCGGCGACGACCTGCTCCTCGCCGATGACCCGGCCGGTCGGCTCGGGCACGTCGCCGTCGGCGAGGTGCTCGTTCTTGACCTTGGCCATGGTGTGCATCGTGTGCACGAGGGGCACGTTCCAGCGGTCCGCGGCGAGCCAGCCGACCTGGCCGGACAGCCAGTAGTGCGAGTGGACGACGTCGTACCAGTTCGGCTCGTGCCGGGCCTCGGTGCGCATGACGCCGGCGGCGAACGCGCACAGCTGGCCGGGCAGGTCCTCCTTGGCGAGCCCCTCCAGCGGACCGGCGGACACGTGCCGGACGAGCACCCCGGGGGCCAGTTGCACGACCGGGTCGTGCTCGGACGACGTGGCGCGGGTGAACACCTCGACCTGGGTGCCGCGGCGGGCGAGGCGGGTGGCGAGCTCGACGACGTAGACGTTCAGACCGCCGGCGTCCCCCGTCCCGGGCTGCTCCAGCGGCGAGGTGTGCACCGACAGCATCGCCACGCGGCGGATGGTGGGCGCCCCGTCCGGGACGGCCGGCGGGTGGGCTGTACGCACTCCCGCGACGCTACCCGCGCCCCCGGGGGCCGGCAGCACGAGGTGGCCCGGCTCACGCGGGGCCGGGCCCCCGTCGCGGCTGCTGGCACCATGCTCCGGTGCCCGTCCAGCGTCCCGTCGGCTCCGTCACCCGGGGCACGACGAACGCGAACCGGCTGCGCCGGGTCGACCGCTGGCTGGCCGGTCCGGCCGCGGGTGCGCTGCGCCGCGCCGCGGACCCCCTCGTCGTCGACCTGGGGTACGGCGCCTCCCCGGTCACCGCCCTGGAGCTGCACGCGCGGCTGCGGGCCGTGCGGGCCGACGTCGAGGTGGTGGGTCTGGAGATCGACCCGGCGCGCGTGGACGCGGCGCGGCCCCTGGAGCGGCCCGGGGTGTGCTTCGGCCTGGGCGGTTTCGAGGTGGGCGGACCGGTCGCGGGCCGCCGCCCGGCGCTGGTCCGGGCGGCGAACGTCCTGCGGCAGTACGACGCGTCGCAGGTGGGCGGGGCGTGGTCGACGGTGACGGCGCGGCTCGCCGACGGCGGGTTGCTGGTGGACGCCACCTGCGACGAGGTCGGACGGCGCGCCGCCTGGGTCGCGGTGACCGCGGACGGTCCCGCGTCGCTGACCGTGTCGCTGCGGCTCGCGGGGCTGGACGCGCCGTCGTCCGTCGCCGAGCGGCTGCCGAAGGCGCTGATCCACCGCAACGTGCCCGGCGAGCGCGTGCACGCCTGGCTCGCGGCGCTGGACGACGCGTGGCGGCGGCACGCGCCGCTGGCGTCGTTCGGCGCCCGGCAGCGCTGGGTCGCGACGTGCCGGTCGGTGGCCGCGGCGGGGTGGCCGGTGCTCGGCGGCCCGTCGCGATGGCGGCTCGGCGAGGTCGGCGTCGCCTGGGACGCCGTCGCGCCGTCCTGACGCCGGCCGTGCGCGGGCCTCAGGACCGGTGGCGGTCCAGGGCGTCCAGGAAGGCCTCGTGGGCGCGGCGGCCGAACAGCACGAACCGCACCAGCTCGACGGCTGCGACGTCCTCGGGCCGGCCGTGCAGCACCTCGTGGACGGTGCGGACGGCGACGTCGGCGACCTCGCGCACGTCCCACCCGTAGACCCCGGCGCTGACCGCGGGGAACGCGACGCTGCGGGCGCCGGCACCGGCCGCGACGAGCAGCGAGGTGGAGAAGCAGGACGCGAGCAGCGCCGGGTCGGTCTGGCCGCGGCGGGCGTCGGGGCCGACCGTGTGCACGACCCAGCGGGCGGCCATCCGGCCGGCTCCGGTCACGGCGGCCTGCCCGGTGGGCAGGCCCTGCGGCCAGGCGGTGCGCCGCAGCCGCTCGCACTCCTCGAGCAGGGCCGGTCCCGCGGCGGCGTGGATCGCCCCGTCGACGCCGCCGCCGCCCATCAGCGAGGAGTTCGCGGCGTTGACGACCGCGTCGACCGCCTGGACGGTGATGTCCCCCTCGACGGCCTCGACGACCACCCGAGCCGGCTGCGCGGGGGCGCCGGTCACGTCACCAGCCGCCGTAGCCGCCGGGTCGCGACCCCCGGCCGCCGACCGCGCGCAGGGCCGGGCGGACGTCGGTCAGGTACACGGCGGCGGCGACGACCGCGATCACGACGAGGAACAGCAGGCCGCCGTTGCCCAGGGACACGAAGCCGACGGCGGTCGCGACACCGAGGATGATCAGCCACTTCTGCTTCGTGAGCTTGCCGGCCGCGGCGTACGCCTGGGCGGGGTGGCGGGCCGCGTCGACGAGCGCGAAGACCTGCATCACGAAGGCGGCCAGGGTGAGCAGCCAGAACACGAGGCCCTGCGCCGTGGCGAGCGAGAAGACGTCCACGCCACGATGGTAGGCGTCCCCGGTGCCGGGCCGTGCGCCGCGGGTGGACGGTTCACGCCTCCAGCAGCAGGGTCACCGGCCCGTCGTTGACCAGCTCGACCGCCATGTCGGCCCCGAACGCCCCGGTCGCCACCTCCAGGCCGCGCCCGCGCAGCGCCGTCACCACGTCGTCCACGAGGGGCTCGGCCACGGGGCCGGGGGCGGCCTGGTTCCAGGTGGGACGCCGTCCCTTGCGCGTGTCGGCGTACAGCGTGAACTGGCTGACGACGAGGACCGGGGCACCGGCGTCCACGGCGCTGCGCTCGTCGCGCAGCACGCGCAGCTCGGCGACCTTGCGGGCGATCCGCTCGACCTGGGCGGGTCCGTCGTCGTGCGTGACGCCGAGCAGCACGAGCAGGCCGGGCCGGTCGATCGCGCCGACGACCTCGCCGCCGACCGTGACGGCCGCGCGGGTGACGCGCTGGACGACGGCCCTCACGCGGGCGACCCGGCCGCGGCGAGGTCCCGCAGCGGGACGGCGCGGACCTCACCGACGGGCCGGCCGTGCCCCAGCACCGGCACGTGGCCGACGCGGTCGAGGACGTCGGCCTGCACGCCGAGGTGGCGCAGCGCCTCGACGAGGACGACGGGGCGGGGCCGGGACGCGCCGTCCAGCACCTTCAGGGCGACGGCGCGGCCGTCGGGCAGGGCCGCGGCGTACACGCCCTCGGCGCCGTCCTTGGCGACCAGCCCGTCGACGCCCGCGACGAGGTCGGTGACGTCCCGGCCGGTGCCGCCGACCATCTCGGGGTGCGCCCGCACGGCGGCGGCCACCCGGTGCTCGGGGGTGCCCTCGGCGGCCGTGGCGATCCGGGCGAACGCGCGCGCCAGGCCGGCCAGCGAGCAGGAGAGCAGCGGCGCGCCGCAGCCGTCGACGGTGGTGTGGCGGACGGGGTCGCCGGTGAGCTCCTCCACGGTCGCCCGCACCGCGCGCTGCAGCGGGTGGTCGGGGTCGAGGTAGGTCGCCGGGTCCCAGCCGGCGGCGGCGCAGGTGACGACCATCGCCGCGTGCTTGCCGGAGCAGTTCTGCGCGACCGACGCCGGCGGGGTGCCCGCGCACCGCCACTGCAGGCCGGCGACGTCGTCCAGGGGGTGGTCCGGGGTGTTCTGCAGGGAGCCCTCGTCGAGGTCGGCGACGGCGAGCATCCGCCGGACGCCGTCGAGGTGGTGCGGCTCGCCGCTGTGGCTGGCGCAGGCGAGCGCCAGCAGCGGGCCGTCGAGGTCGAGGCCGTGGCGCAGCATCGCCACGGCCTGCAGGAGCTTCAGCGAGGAACGGGCGAGCACCTCGACGCCGGGGTCGCCGAGACCGGCGACCGGTGCGCCGTCGGCGCCGAGGGCGACGACGTGGCCGTGGTGCACGGACTCGACGACGTCGCCGCGGACGACCTCGGCGACGGGTTCGCTGCTCCGCGCGACCGGTGCTGGCGGCCGCGCGGTGCGGGCGAGCGGGGCGGGGGTGCTGGGGGCGCTGCTCACGCGGCCGAGGCTAGTGGTGGCGCGGTCGTCGCCCCGCCACCCGGTGGGTGCCGCCACCGCGGGTCGACCCGTCCCACGGCGGCGGCACCCGGTCGTCACCGGGTCCGGCAGGTCACTTCAGGGTGATGGTGAGGGTGTTGCCGGCCCCGGACATCATCCGGGTGAGCACGGGCGTCAGCAGGCCGCAGCCGGTGAAGCCGGAGACGTCGAACTGCCCGCTGAGGGTGGTCTCGCCGAAGATGTCGATCGGCGTGGTGTTCGTCAGGGTCGCCTCGGAGGCCTCCGCGGTGCGGCAGCCCGACTTCACCAGGTTCAGGCTCGGGATCCAGTCCTGGGAGACGCGGGTGACCTGCATCTCGAAGCGGCTGGTGGAGGTGATCCGGTCGTTGGCGAGGTCGACGGTGCCCGTGGTGGCGTCGACCGACTTGAGCTTGACGACGGCCGTGACCGGCACGAAGCCGAGGATGTGGGTCTTCACGGTCAGGTCGGGAACGGTCAGCTCGCCCTGCAGCTCCCCGGTGGCCAGGTCGACGTCCGCGACGAACCGGGAGGTCGGGATCTGGACGGCGAGGTCGGGGTCGGGCTTGACGAGGATCGTCTCGCCGGTCACCTGGTTCCACTCCAGGTGCACGGGCTCGGCCTGGGCGGCCGGCGCCGTGGCCAGGGTCGTGCCGGCGACGGCCGCTGCGGCGACGGCGGCGGCACCGAGCCGCCGCAGGCGGGTGCGACGGGCTGGACGGGTGGGGCGGCGGGTAGGAGCGTGGTGCACGGGTCCTCCTCGGAGGGCTGAGCGCAGGGCTCGCGGTGGGGTGGGGCGGGAGCCCCGGTGGTCCGGTTCAGACGTCCGGGTCACGGACGCGGGTACCGCTGGCCAGGCGGTGGTCGCGCACGTTACCCACGAGTAGCAGAATGACGGAACCCCGGTTACAGATACTTTCTGCGGCCGTCGCGCGGGGCGCCCGGCTCCGTGCGACGGTGAGGTGCATGACGCGCTTCGGGTACACGCTGATGACCGAGCAGAGCGGGCCCCGCGAGCTGGTCGGGTACGCCGCGGACGCCGAGCGGGCGGGCTTCGACCTGCTCGTCTCCAGCGACCACTACTCGCCGTGGCTCACCGAGCAGGGCCACGCGCCGTACGCCTGGTCGGTCCTCGGCGCGGTCAGCCAGGTGACCGAGCGGGTCGAGCTGATGACCTACGTGACCTGCCCGACCATGAGGTACCACCCGGCTGTGGTGGCGCAGAAGGCCGCGACCCTGGGCCTGCTGTCCGAGGGCCGGTTCACGCTCAACCTCGGCAGCGGCGAGAACCTCAACGAGCACGTCGTCGGCGAGGGCTGGCCCACCGTCGAGGTGCGCCACGACATGCTCGAGGAGGCCCTGCACGTCATCCGGCACCTGCTCACCGGCGAGCTGACGAGCCTGGACGGCGAGTACTACCGGGTCTCCTCCGCCCGGCTGTGGGACGTGCCGGACGACGGGGTGCCGATCGGCGTCGCGGTGTCCGGGGAGCAGTCGGTGGAGCGCTTCGCCCCCCTGGCGGACCACCTCGTCGCGGTCGAGCCGCAGGCCGACCTCGTCCGCGGCTGGACGGACGCGCGCCCGGGCGACGCACCGCCGTCCCGGGTGATCGGGCAGGTCCCGATCTGCTGGGACCCGTCGGAGAAGGCCGCCGTCCAGCGGGCCCACGAGCAGTTCCGCTGGTTCGCCGGCGGCTGGAAGGTCAACGCCGACCTGCCGACCCCGATGGGGTTCTCCGGCGCCACCCAGTTCGTCCGCGAGGACGACGTCGCCGAGGCAATCGCGTGCGGCCCGGACGTCGACCGCATCGTCGAGTCGGTGTCCGCCTTCTGGGAGGCGGGCTTCACGGACGTCGCCCTCGTGCAGGTCGGCGACGAGGGGCAGCAGCGCTTCCTCGACGAGGCGGCGCGCGACGTCCTCGGCGCCCTGCGCGAGGCCGCACCCTCCGACTGACCCCAGGTAGGTACTGATCGTCAGACGTACGTGGGGGTGATCACCCCCGAACCGGTCTGACGATCAGTGCGGCGGGGTGGGGACCTCGGGCCGCAACAGGCGAAGGGCCCTCCCGCCGGCGTGGCGGGAGGGCCCTTCGTGGTGCTCGGAGCGTGCTCAGAAGAGCGTGGCGGCTCTTCAGTCGCCGACCTTCTCGGCCGCGGCCTCGGTGGCCTTGGCTGCGGTCTCCGCGGTCTTCTTCGCGGTGGTCACGGCCGCCTTGGTGGCGGACTTGGACGACGCGGCGCGCTTGCGGGCGGTGGTGCTGGTCCGCTTCGCGGCGGACTTGGTGCCCTGCGTCCTGGTGCGGGTGGTGGTGCGGACGGCGGACGCGGTCTCGGCGACCTCGCGCTCGGCCGTCGTCGCCGTGGCCTTCGCGGCGGTGCGGGTGTCCGCGGCGCCACGGCGCACCGTGGTGACGGCGGCCTTGCCGCGGCTGATCGTGGAGCGGCTCTGCGCCAGGAGGTCCTTGGTGGACTTCTGGTTGGCGATCCGGGAGACGAGGGTGCGACCGCGCTCGGCGAGCCCGTCGAATGCCTGCTCGGCCTTGCCGGCCGCCTCGACGCCGGCGGACACGGCGGACGCCGGGAGGGTCTGGACGCGGCCCTGCAGCTTCTTCAGCTCGGCCTCGACGCGGACCCGCTCGATCTCGGCGCGGACGGCGGCGGCGCGGGCCTGCGCCTCGCGGATCTGCTCCACGGCCAGGTCGGTGATGCCGACGACGGCGTAGCCGGTGTCGGTCGCGGTCTTGCGCAGCTCGGTGGTGACGCTCATGGGGTGCCTCCTCAGGCCTCGGTGCGGGTGGTCTGGTCCTGGGCGGCCGGGGTCGCCGGCGCGTCAGGGGACGTGGGGGTGGACTCTGCGGTGGACGACGCCCTCGTCGCCCGCGTGGACGACGTCGCCGTCGTCTTCTTCGCGGCCTTCTTAGGGGCCGCCCTCTTGGTGGTGGTCTTCGTGGCGGTGGCCTTCTTCGCGGCCTGCGTCGAGGCGGATCGCGTCGCCGGGGGCTTCTTCGCGGCCGCCTTCGTGGTCGCCGCGCGCTTCCGCGTCGCCCGCTGCGGGGTGGACGCCGCAGCCGCCGCGGCCACGGCGGCCGTGACCTGCGGGTCCGGCGTGACGTCCTCGTCGCGCACGTTCTCCGCCCGGAACGTCTGGTAGAGGTCGACGAGCACGCGACGCTGCCGGTCCGTCAGGTGCGGGTCGGCGAGCAGGACGGCCTCGACCTCGACGACGTCCCCACGCTCCTCGAGGATGCCGGCGCGGACGTACAGCGCCTCGGCGGAGATCCGCAGGCCCTTGGCGATCTGCTGGAGCACCTCGGCACTCGGCTTGCGCAGCCCGCGCTCGACCTGGCTCAGGTAGGGGTTCGACACCCCGGCGACGTCGGCCAGCTGCCGAAGCGACAGCTTCGCGCTCTGCCGCTGCTCGCGCAGGTACGCGCCGAGCTCGGAGACCTTCAGGTCACTCACCTTCAGTGCAGCCACGACTCCACTGTGCTAACTGGCGCTAGCAAATGCAAGCAGAGGGCGCACGCACGCCCGGTGAGGCTCCTCACAGGGAGTCGAGGACCACCCGATCCCCAGGGCCTCTCAGGCCGTCCCGCGTGCTTGCTGCCAGCAAGCGCAACTGTCCGCGGTCTCAGACCGTGGCGCCCGGCTGCCCCGCCCCGGAGTCGGCGGCGCCCGCGTCGACCCGCCCGCTCTCGACACGGCGGGCGAGCTCCGCCGCCGCCGCGTCGGCGACCTGCTGGACGCGGTGCCGGGTGACCGACACGTCGTGCTCGAGCCGCTCGAGGCGGCTGACCGCCGCGGCGAGCTCGTCGTCGCCCAGGTGGGATGGGTCACTGAGCCGCAGGTCGGCGACCGCGCACTCGGCGGCGCGCCGCCGCTCCGACTCACCACCGGGCGTCCCGGCGTCACGCGTCACCGCGGCGCCCTCGCCGGGGCGCCCGGCGAGGACCCGCGCGAGGACCTTCACGAGCTGCGCGTCGTCATGGACCTCGTCGAGCGCGGGGGCGTCCCCGGCCGCTCCGCTGCGGCGGGACACCTCGAACCGCAGCAGGTCGAGCCGGCCTTGCAGGAGGCGGCGGACGTAGGACAGGTCGGCCTCCTCCTGCACCGCGTCGTCCCGCAGCGCCAGGACGTCGGCGTCGGCCGCGCCGTCCAGGCCGTCGGTGGCACGGGGGTCGGTGAGCCGGTCGACCCGCCGGCGGCCGCTCTCGAGGAATCCCGTCATCGCCCCAACCCCTCAGCCGGAGGCAGCCCCCTGCCGCCTGTCCTTCGTGCCGAGCAGGGTACGCGCCTCGTCGGCGGTCAGGGGCGGTCGTTGCAGCTCTTCGGCCAGACGCGCGGCCCTGGTCACGAGCTCGGCGTTGCCGGTGACGGGGCGTCCGCGCCCGTACATCAGGTTGTCCTCCATCCCGACCCGCAGGTGGCCGCCCATGGCCAGGGTCGCGGCCATCACGGGCAGGTGCGCCCGGCCGATGCCGGTGGCCGACCAGGACGTCACCTCGGCGGGCAGGGCCTGCACCCCGGCGACGAGCGCGGCGGCCGTGCCGGGCATGCCACCGGGGACGCCGGTGACGAAGTCGACGTGGACCGTGCCCCCGTACGGCAGCCCGCACTCGTCGAGCAGCCGGCGCAGGGACCACACCTGGCCGAGGTCGAACAGCTCGAACTCGGGGACGACCTCGCGCTCCTGCGCCTGCCGGTACAGGTCGACCATGAGCGACCACGGGTTGAGGAACACGTCCGGCCCGAAGTTCACGGTGCCGCACGTCAGGGAGCAGGAGTCCGGCTCGGCCTCCAGGACGCGCAGCCGGGACTCCAGCGGGTCGTGGACGCTGCCGCCCGTGGACAGCTGGACGACGAGGTCGGTCTCCTCGCGCAGCGCCTGCACGGTCGCCTTGAGGCGGCCGAGGTCGAGCGTCGGCCGGTGCTCGTCGTCCCGGACGTGCACGTGGACGAGGGCGGCGCCCGCCGCCTCGCACTCCTTCGCCTGGGCGACCAGCTCCTCCAGGGTGGTGGGGAGCTGGGGCCAGTCGGCCTTGGCGGTCTCCGCCCCGGTGGGGGCGACGGTGATCAGGGTGCCGGACGTCGTCGGCCAGCGGTCAGCGTTCACGGGCGCCATCCTGCCAGTCCCCCGGGCGCCGCGATGTCGTGCCACGCACCGTCACGCCCCGGCGCCTACGCACGCTTTCCGGACAGTCACGCCACTCTCGGTAGTTGTCAGCGCCCTGTTAGCGGGCGCGTTCGGGGGAAACCTCACTCTGCGTCGACGAGGAGGGGGACGGCTCCCCGGCTGGCGCCACATCCTTCCGACCAGTCCCCGCACGGAGCGCGAGCGCGTTCAGGGGGCCCGCACCCAGGCACCACGGAAGGAAACCCTGTGACCCGTCAACGATCCGCCAGACCCCCGGGGAGGTACGGACGCCTCGTCCGTACGGGTCTCGGGGCCGTCCTCTCCACCGCGCTCATCGCCACCGGACTGGGCTCCGCGGTGGCACCCGCCTCGGCCGCCACCGACACGGACCCCGAGTTCCGCCTCACCAAGGGCGACCTCGAGTACATCCTCAACCAGATCGACATCTCCGAGGCGCACGCCGAGGCGCTGCGCACCGGCGACACCGGCTACTCGCTCGTGTGCGAGGACCCCACGGACCGCTCGTGGACCTGCGTCCCCGACCCGAAGCTGCCGTACGGCCTGCGCACCGTCGACGGGTCGTTCAACAACCTCGAGACGGACGAGCGGAGGACCTACGGCGCAGCGGGGCAGGTGTTCCCGCGCCTGGCGGAGCCCACGTTCCGCGACGCGGACTCCTACGACCCCGACGGTCCCAACGGCCCCGCCGGGCCGGTGCAGACGTCGTACACGCAGAAGAACGGGTACGTCGTCGACTACGACCCCCGGATGATCAGCAACCTCGTCGTCGACCAGACCGTCCGCAACCCCGCCGCGGTCGCGATGATGGAGCAGGTCGAGGGGGCCTACGCCTTCGACCACGACGGGGACGGGTTCAGCTGGCAGGAGTACAGCAGCTCGCCCGACTACGACCCGACGCGCAAGCTGCCGGGCACCCCCGACCGGGTGTTCATCCCGGCCCAGTCGCCCGACGTCGGCCTCTCCGCGCCCTTCACCGGGTGGTTCACGCTGTTCGGCCAGTTCTTCGACCACGGCCTGGACCTGGTGTCCAAGGGCGGCAACGGGCAGGTCCTGCTCCCCGTGCAGCCTGACGACGAGCTGTACGTCGAGGGCAGCCGCACCAACTTCATCCCGCTGACCCGCGCCACGAACCTCCCCGGTGCGGACGGCGTGCTGGGCACCGGGGACGACGTGCAGGAGCACGTCAACCGCACCACCCCCTGGATCGACCAGAACCAGACGTACACCTCCCACCCGTCCCACCAGGTGTTCCTGCGCGAGTACGTGCTCGAGCACGGGCGCCCCGTCCCGACCGGGCACCTGCTGGACGGCGCGAAGGGCGGCGCCCCGACCTGGGCCGAGGTGAAGGCCCAGGCGCGTGAGGTCCTGGGGATCGAGCTGGACGACATGGACGTGCTGTCCGTGCCGCTGCTGGTCACGGACCCCTACGGGCGCTTCGTCGCCGGCGACTCCGGGCTCCCCCAGCTGGTCACCGCCGACGGCCCCGTCGAGGGCGACCTCGTCGCGCCCGCGGACGCGACGGCGGCGCTGGACGCCGGCGTGGCGTTCCTCGACGACATCGCCCACGGCGCCGAGCCGAAGGCCGACGGCACGCACGACGTCACGCTGCTCGAGTCGCACTACCTCAACGGCGACGGCCGAGGCAACGAGAACATCGGCCTGACCGCCGTCCACCACATCTTCCACTCGGAGCACAACCGGGTCGCCGACCACGTCGACGAGCTGCTCGACTCCATCCAGGCGTCCGACCCCGAGTTCGTCGAGCGCTGGCACGCCGACGACCGCGCGTGGGACTACGGCGAGCGCGTCTTCCAGGCCGCCCGCTACGTGACGGAGATGGAGTACCAGCACCTCGTGTTCGAGGAGTTCGTGCGCACGATCCAGCCGGAGATCGACGCCGGCCCGCTCAACGAGACGCTCTACCACAGCGACATCGACCCGGCCGTCACGGCCGAGTTCGCGCACGTCGTCTACCGGTTCGGGCACTCGATGCTCACGACGGACGTCGACCGCTCCGGGTTCGGCACCGAGAGCCTGCCCCTCTTCGACGCCTTCCTGAACCCCTCGGAGTTCACCGACGGCGGCCGGCTCACGCCGGACCAGGGCGCCGCGTCCGTGCTGCAGGGCATGGCCGGCCAGACCGGCAACGGGATCGACGAGTTCGTCGACAGCACGCTGCGCAACCAGCTCCTCGGCGTCGGCCTCGACCTGGCCGCGATCAACATCGCCCGCGCCCGGGACACCGGCATGCCCACCTTGCAGGAGATACGGGCGACCTTCTACGAGCAGACGGCGGACTCCTCCCTGAAGCCGTACGCGAGCTGGAAGGAGTTCGAGCTCGGGCTGAAGAACCGCGCGTCCGTGGTGAACTTCATCGCGGCGTACAGCACCCACCCCACCGTGGTCGCCGAGACGACCGTCGACGGGCGCCGGGCGGCGGCGCAGGCCCTCTACGCGGACCCGGCCTTCATGGCCGGGAACGACGGCCTGGCCCAGGTGGACTTCTGGGTCGGCGGTCTGGCCGAGCGTCCGATGGACTTCGGCGGCATGCTCGGCAGCACCTTCAACGCGGTCTTCGAGGGCCACATGGAGGCCCTGCAGAACGGGGACCGCTTCTACTACCTGTTCCGCGTCGTGGGGACCAACCTCATCCACCAGCTCGAGGGCAACTCGTTCTCGGAGCTGGCGATGCGCAACACCGACGCCTCGCTGCTGCACCACGACATCTTCGCCGACCCGACCCGCACGTTCGACGTGGCCGACCGCTCCACCTGGGACGACGGCGACCCCGCCACGCCCGACCTGGCCGAGATCGACGGCTGGGTGCGGTTCGACGGTGAGGACCACGTCAACATGCACGGCACCCCCCAGGACGACCGCCTCCACGGCGGCGTCGGCGACGACTCCATCTGGGGTCACGACGGCGACGACCGGCTGGAGGGCTGGGAGGGCAACGACATCCTCGTCGGCCGTCACGGCGACGACATCCTGCAGGACCGGTTCGGCGCGGACGTCATGCACGGCGGCGACGGCAACGACGCCATCAACGCCGGGTCAGGCCTCGACCTGCTGTTCGGCGGGTTCGGCGACGACTTCGTCCTGCACGGGCAGGACATCACCCAGTCGTTCGCCGGCGGTGGCCGTGACCTCGTCAAGGGCGGCAACGCGAACGACGTGCTGACCGGCAACGAGGACGACGACTGGCTCGAGGGCGGTCTGGGCTTCGACCTGCTGCAGGGCGACAACGCCCTGACGTTCCAGAACGACCCGAACGGCGGCGCGGACGTCCTGATCGCCGGAAGCGGCCTGGACGACCACGACGCCGAGGGCGGCGACGACATCATGGACAACAACGGCATCGACCGGCACATCGGGATGATGGGCTTCGACTGGGTGACCCACAAGCACGACTCGTTGCCCGCCAACGTCGACCTCGGCATCACCGCCTTCCAGCCGCCGGACGTCATCCTCAGCCGGTCGCGGTTCTCGAACGTCGAGGGCGCGTCCGGGTGGAACGGCAACGACGTGCTGCGTGGCAACAGCGCCCCGGGCGACCCGGCGCTCGCGTCCCGTGGCGGCCACGAGCTCACCCAGGCCCACCTGGACCGGGTGAAGGGTCTGCGCGAGCTGCTCGGCGGCGGCGACGTCCCGCGCTACGCGACGGCCTTCATGACGGCCGACACGCAGAACGCGAACAACATCCTGCTCGGCGGCGCCGGCAGCGACATCCTCGAGGGCCGCGGCGGTGACGACGTCATCGACGGCGACGCCGCGCTGGACTTCTACCTCGAGTGGCGCCCCGAGAGCGGCCCGGTCGAGCGGCAGGAGACGATGCAGGGCTTCCAGGCGCGGGTGTTCGACGGGGTCATCAACCCCGGCGACATCCACATCGTGCGTGAGGTCGTCACGCCCCGCGCCGACGGGGTCGTCGACACCGCGGTCTACGAGGACGTCCGCGACATGCACACCATCACCGACAACGGTGACGGCACCTGGAAGGTCGCCTACACCGACGGCGACGCCGGTGGCCTCGCCACCGGCGTGGACATCCTGCGCAACATCGAGCGGATCAGGTTCGCCGACGTCACGATCGACCTGACGACGGGCCAGCCGACCCCCGGCGCCGCCTCGGGCACGATCGAGCTCAGCACCATGAACCCCGTCGAGGACCAGGAGATCTCCGTCGTCCTCGACCCGGCCAACCCGTCCTTCACGGACCCCGACGGCATCGACTACGGCACCGTGACCTACACGTGGCAGTGGTCGGACGACGAGGGCGAGTGGACCGACTCGGTCAGCGGCACGGGGGCGATGGCCTTCACGCCGGGCGACGCCGAGCTCGGGACGCTGCGGGTCGTCGCGACCTTCACCGACGGCGCGGGCAACCTCGAGTCGATCACCTCGCTCGAGACCCTGCCGGTGCAGAACGTCAACGACGCGCCGACGTACCCCGAGCTGACGCCGGCGTCGCCGACCGTCGGCGAGGCCGTCGTGTTCGGCGTCGACTCCCTGGTCGACCCCGACGGGACGCACAACGACGACGGTGACCTCGTCGTCGACCTGCGGTTCCAGTGGTTCCAGAGCAACGGGAGCTCGTGGTCCCTCCTCCCCGGCGCGACGGGCAGCACGTTCACGCCCACCGCCGACCAGCAGGACCGCCGGCTGCGGATGGTCCTGACGTACACCGACGTCCGCGGCACGGCTGAGCGGATCGTGCTGGAGACGGGCCCGGTCTCGTCGCTGGCCACGGCGCCGGGGGCACCAGCGCTCGGTGAGGTCACCCCCGGCCACACCAGCGCGACGGTCACCTGGACCGCTCCCGCCGAGACGGGTGGCCTGGACCTGCTGGGCTACTCCGTCGAGGTGCAGGACCTGGACGGCAACCGCGTCGGCCCGCTGCGGCCCGTGGCGGCCGGCACGACCAGCCTGGTCGTGAACGGCCTGGCGAACGGCACGGAGTACCGGTTCCGCGTCCAGGCGACCAACCTCGTCGGGGGCGGGGAGTTCTCCCAGCTGTCGGAGCCGGTGACCCCGGTCTCCCTCACGCCGGGCGCCCCGTCGGTCGGTGAGCCGGTCGCAGGCGACAGGAGCGCGCGCGTCCGGTGGACGGCTCCGACCGAGGTCGGGGGCTCCGAGCTCACCGGGTACGAGGTGCAGGTCATCAGCAACGGCGGCGTGCGCAGGGTCGGGGGCATCCCGGCGTCGGCCCGGCACGCGGACGTCACGGACCTCGTCAACGGCACGCAGTACACCTTCGCGGTGCGTGCCGTGAACGCTCAGGTGACGGCGCCACCGGCACCGCACCCAACGGGCACGTGTTCGTCGGGTTCTCCGAGACGATGACCGGGTTCGACACCACCAGCATCCAGCTGGTCCGGGCCAGTGACGGCGCGCGCGTGCCGTTCACCTACGCCTTCTACCCGACCATCAACCGCCTGACCATCAACCCCTACAGCGACGGCCCCGGCGTCCTGGCCTCGGGCACCCAGTACCGGGTCACCCTCACCGGCGGTCCCACCGCCATCCGCACCACCACCGACGTCCCGCTGGAGACCACCAGCTGGACCTTCACCACC
>NZ_BAAGTX010000023.1:0-60771 GCF_054781695.1 Thalassiella azotivora | reverse complement strand
ACCGGGCCGCCGACCGGGCCGCCGACCGGGCCGCCGACCGGGCCGCCGACCGGGCCGCCGCCCGCGAGCAGGCGGAGGGCGGCCGCGTGGATGTCCGCCGGCTCGGAGAGGCGCCCGGGGCCGGTGTCGGCGCCGGTGAGCCGGCCGGACGCGGGCTCGAGCACGGTCACCCCCCGCTCCCGCAGCAGCGCCACGTTCGCCCGGGTGGCCGGGTGCGTCCACATCTCCGTGTGCATGGCCGGCGCCATCAGGACCGGGCAGCGGGCGGTGAGCAGCGTGTTGGTGAGCAGGTCGTCGGCGATGCCGTGGGCGGCGCGGGCGAGGAGGTCCGCCGTCGCCGGCGCGACCACGACGAGGTCGGCCTGCTGCCCGAGGCGCACGTGCGGGACCTCGTGGACGTCGTCCCAGACCCCGGTGGCGACGGGCTGGCCGGACAGCGCCTCCCAGGTGGGGGCGCCGACGAAGCGCAGGGCCGCGGCGGTCGGCACGACCCGGACCCGGTGCCCACCCTCGGTGAGCAGCCGCAGCAGGGACGCGGCCTTGTACGCGGCGATGCCGCCCGTCACGCCGAGGACGACGTCACGAGCGGCACCGGGCCGGCTCACCGGGTCAGCCGTCGGTCGGCTCGGAGGTGAGCTTGCCCTCGTTGATCTCACGCAGGGCGACCGAGAGCGGCTTCTCCTGGACGTGGGTCTCCACCAGCGGCCCGACGTACTCCAGCAGGCCCTCGCCGAGCTGGGAGTAGTACGCGTTGATCTGGCGCGCGCGCTTGGCCGCGTAGATGACCAGGGCGTACTTGGAGTCGGCGGCCTGCAGCAGGTCGTCGATCGGCGGGTTGGTGATGCCCTCGGGCAGCTCCGTCGGTGCGGGCACTACGTCTCCTGACGTCGAGTTCGGGGACCTGCGCGCGGGCTAGCGCGGGCGCAGACCCATCAAGCATACGAGATCGTCGGTGGCCTCCCGAACCTCGGTGTTGACCACCGTCTCGTCGAACTCCTCGGCGGCGGCCAGCTCGAGCCGCGCGGTGGACAGCCGGCGCTCGCGCTCCTCGGCGTCCTCGGTGCCCCGCCCGACGAGGCGGCGCACCAGCTCCTCCCAGCTCGGGGGCGCCAGGAACACGAACCGCGCCCCCGGCATCGTCGCGCGCACCTGGCGGGCCCCCTGCAGGTCGATCTCGAGCAGCGCCGGCCGCCCCTGCGCCAGCGCCTGCTCGACGGGGCCGCGCGGGGTGCCGTACCGGTGCCGGCCGTGCACGACGGCCCACTCCAGCAGCTCGCCGCGCTCGACCATCTCGTCGAACCGGGCGTCGTCGACGAAGTGGTAGTGCACGCCGTCGACCTCCCCCGGCCGCGGCGGCCGGGTGGTGGCCGAGACCGACAGCCACACCTCCGGGTACCGCTCCCGGACGTCGGCGGCGACGGTGCCCTTGCCGACGGCGGTGGGTCCGGCCAGCACGGTCAGCCGCGCCTGCTGCTCCCCCACGCCGGTCAGGAACCGAAGCGCTGCACGAGGGCGGCCACCTGGTGGGCGCCCAGGCCGCGGACACGACGGGACTCGGAGATGCCGATCTCGACCATGATCTGGCGCGCCTTGACCTTGCCGACGCCGGGCAGCGCCTCGAGGAGGGCGCTGACCTTCATCTTGCCGACGGCCTCGTTCGTCTGCCCCTCGGCGATGACCTCCGCGAGGGAGCCCTGCGCGTACTTCAGCCGGTTCTTCACCTCGGCCCGCTCGCGTCGGGCCAGCGCGGCCTTCTCCGTGGCCGCCGCGCGCTGCTCGGGGGTCAGACGGGGTAGGGCCACAGCAGTCACCTCGAAGTGCGTCGTCGGTCTCCGGGGCGCACCGGCCGACCGGTCCCCGCGGGTCCCGAACCTAGCGACTGCCGCGCGGGCCGGGCAACGCAGGGCGCGGACGGGGACCGGCCGGTCCGAACCGCTCAGCGACGCGGCCCCGGTGCCGATGGGACGCCGATGGGCCGGGACGGCGGCGCGCCGGGCGACGGGGCGCGGCCAGGACGCGGGGAGGTACCGGGTGGGGACGACGACGCACACCGGGTCCCCTCGTCCCGCGGTCGGCTCCGCGCTCGTCGCGGTGGCCCGGACCGGGCCGCACGCCGAGCTGTCCCGTCGCGCGCACGCCCGGTACCTCGAGGGTGACGCGACGGGCGCCCTGCAACAGGCGCTGGAGGCGACGGCGTTCGTCGAGCGCACCGACGACCACCTCACCCGCTGGTTCCTCACGTCCACCGCCTGCGCCTGCCTGCGCGACCTCGGCGAGCACGACCGGGTGGTGCGGCTGGCACGGGGGCTGCTCGACGAGATCGGCGCGACGTCCCCGTCGTGGCGGGCGAAGGCGCTGGGGCTGGCGGCGCACGCCCTGGCCTCCAGCGGCCGCACGGCGCAGGCGATGGAGCTCGTCAGCGAGGGCCGGCACCTGCTGGGGACCTGCGGGCACGACGGCTACGACCGGATGTCCGCGACGCTGGCGCTGTGCATCGCCCTGCAGCCCCTGCGGGTCTACGAGCTGGCCGACCAGCTGCTCGAGGACCTCGTCGCGCGCCAGCCGGCGTACCGGGTCTACAGCGCGGGCGAGGTCGCGCTGCAGCGGGCCATGTGGGGCGCCACCCACGAGCTCCTCGGCGACGGCACGACGGCCCGCCAGCACTACCTCGTGTGCGCCTCCCGGGCGCTGCTCAGCCGGCGCGCCGCCGCGGACGACGACAGCGAGCGCTTCGCCCGCGTGCGCGCCGACGTCTACGAGGCCTTCGCCCTGGAGCGGCTGGGTGACCCGGACGCGGCGCGCGGCCTCCTGCTCGGGGTCCTCGAGGCGGACCTGCGCGACGACTACGCCGAGCACGACCTGGCCTACCTGACCGTGGGCCGCGTGGCGGTCAGGCGCGGTGACCTGCCCCGGGCCCGCCAGCACTTCGAGCGCGTGCTGCGCTCGGCGACGCGTGGAGGGCGCGACGTCTGGCGCGCGTGCGCGCTCACGGCCCTCGCCGAGCTCGAGGTGCTCGAGCACGGGGACCACCCGGCGGTCGGCTGGCTGCGCCGGCACGCCGAGGACCTCGTCGGCCGGGCCCGTGCCGAGGGCGCGGGGCGGGACCGCGAGCTGGCCGAGCGGGTGGTGCTGCACCGGTTGCGCGAGAGCAGCGAGCAGCTCAGCCGCGCCGCGCTCGTGGACCCCCTGACGGGCCTGGCGAACCGCCGCGCCCTGGAGGAGCACCTCCAGCAGCCGGTGGTGGGGCGGGCCGCGGTCTTCGTGGACGTCGACCACTTCAAGGCCGTGAACGACACCTGGTCCCACGAGGTCGGTGACGCGGTGCTGCGGACGGTGGCGGGGCTGCTGACGGCGTCCTGCCGCGCCGAGGACCTGGTGGCGCGGTTCGGTGGCGACGAGTTCGTCGTGCTCACCCGCGGTGGCGCCGGAGCGGCCCGTGGCGTGGCCGAGCGGCTGCACACCGCGGTCCGCGGCCACGAGTGGGCCGCCCTCGCGCCCGGTCTGTGCGTCACCGTGTCCGTGGGCGTGGCCCCTGACCCGGGCGCGGCGGGTGCGGTCGCGTCGGCCGACGCGGCGCTGTACGCCGCCAAGCGCGCCGGGCGGGACCGGGTGGTCGTGCACGAGGAGCCCACCGCCGCGCAGGCGGCGGCGTCCTCGTGAGGGCGCACGGCGCCGCGACGGGAGGTCCCGCCGCGGCGCCGCCGCACCCCCGCGTCAGTCCACGGCGTCGACCCAGGCCATGACGTCGACGAGCAGCCCGATGTCGCCGTTCTCGTTGTAGACGCGCACCGCCCCGCCGTCGCCCAGCGGGGTGGCGACCAGGTTCGCGACCGTGCCGGGACCGGCGTTGACGGCCGAGGCGTCCGGACGCGGCGACCCGGCGGGGTACACCGTGAGCCACGTCCGCACGTAGGTGTCGACGGCGGTGACGCTCAGCAGCGCCGCCGAGGCACCCACCGGCACGCCACCCTCGCCGGCGACGGCGACGTCGGCGGTCCCGAGCTCCTCGTCGACCCAGCCGGGCCACAGGTACCAACCCTCCTCGCGGCTGTCCACGAGCCGTCGCGGTTCCTGGGCCACGACCCGGCCGGCACCGGCCGGGTCGTCGCCGTACCAGCCCTGGACGTCGACCACGACGTGCGCGCCGACCGGGCTGAGGAGCCCGATGGTGCCGTCCTCGGCCAGCGGGACGACGACGTGGTTGGACCGGATCTCCCACTGGGGGTGGTTGAGCACCGACGCGTTCGGTGCCGGTCCGTCGCCCCACGCGGTCAGGTGCCCCGGCAGCGAGCGCCCGCCACCCGTCCTGGGGTCGACGGTGAGGTTGAGCGCCACGGCCGTGGCGCCCTCGGCCGGTACGCCGCCGAGTCCGGCGACCTGCACGCGCCGCGGCTCCCAGGCAGCCAACGCGCCACCGGAGCCGGGGCGTCGGGTGTCCAGCACGCGCGGCGTCACCGTGTCGGACGGCGTGACGGCGTGCAGGAACGCGCCGGGTGCGGTGCCGTCCGTGCCGTCGGTGTACCAGCCGCTGACGTCGGCCACGAGGTGCAGGGGACGCAGCGTGCCGTTGAACAGCCGGACCGTGCCGTCGTCGCCGACCTTCACGGTGACCGCGACGGCCCGCGTCTCGCCGGCGCCGACGTTGAGGTTCGACGTGGTGGGCCAACCGGTCGCGTCGCCGGGGCGCACGGCCACCCAGCCGTCGGTGGCCGCGACGACGGCGGTGACGTTGAGGACGACCGAGTCGACGCCGCTCGCCGGGACGCCCCCGCGGCCGGTCACCTGGAGCACGACGTCGCTGGTCGCCGGGACGGCCCCGGCCGCGGCGGCCCCCGTGCCGTCCCGGGTGTCGAGCAGACGCTCCGGCGCCAGCGGGTGCAGCTCGCCGAGCGCGCCGGTGGGGGCGGATGCCTGCTCCTGCGTCGTCGCGCCCGTCGGTGCGTGCTGGTCCGCCTGGACCGGTGCCGCGGACAGCGCGGCCAGCGCGACCGCGAGCGCGCCAGCGCTCGCCGTGGTGCGCCCGGCCGTGCGGCCCCTCCTCGTGCGGCCCCTTCTCGTGCCGCCCCTACTCATGCGGTGGTCCTGCTGCACGGTGTTCCCCCGTTCTCGTCCGGGACCGCCGGCGGCGATCCGTCGCGAGCACGCTAACGACGCGCGCGCCAGGGGGTCGACGGAGAATCACCCGTTCGCCGTGCGACCTTTCGCGACGTCAGCCGGTGACCCAGCCGAGGACGTCGACGAGCAGGTGGGTGGACCCCGCCTGGTTGTCGACCGTCACGGTCCCGTCGGCGCCCAGCGGTGCCACCACGAGGTTGGCCACGTCCCCACCGGGGTCGACGTTGACGGCCGAGGCCTCGGGCCGGGGACCGCCGCCCGGCCACACGGTGAGGTACGTGGGCTGGGTGGCGCCGACCGCCGCCACGGACAGCACCACCGCTGTGGCGCCCCGGGTCGGGACGCCACCGCGACCGGCCACGGGGACCGTCACCGCGGACGTGCCCGCCTGCAGCACCCGCGCGCCGAGCGGGTCGCCGACCCGGGTGTCCAGGACGCGCCGCGGCGTCTGGGTCACGACCCGGCCGCTGCGGGCGACCTCCGCGGCGTCCGGCGCGTACCAGCCCTGGACGTCGACGAGCACGTGCATCCCGACGGGGCTCAGGAGCCCGATGGTGCCGTCGGCGGCGACCGGGACGACGACGTGGTTGGCGACCGTCCGGCCGCGGTCGACGTTCAGCGCCGAGGTCGGCGGCGCGGCCCCGCCTCCCCAGACGGTGAGGTGGCCGGACGCCTCGGGCGAGACGGCGGTGACGTTGACCGAGACGGCGGTGACGCCGTCGGCGGGCACGCCGGCGCGGCCGGTGACCTGGACGCGGCGCGGGGACCACGGGTGCAGCGCCCCTCCGGAGCCACGGCGGCGGGTGTCGAGCACACGCGGGTCCTCGCCGTCGAGCGCCGCGACCGGGTGCAGCAGCGCGCCGCGCTGGAGGTCGTCGGTGCCGTCGGCGAACCAGCCGCTGACGTCGGCGACGAGGTGCAGGGGCGCGGCGGTGCCGTTCGTCAGCCGCACGCGGCCGTCGGCGTCGACGCGGGAGGTCACGGTGACGGACCGCGTCCGGCCCGCCGCGACGTTGAGGTTGGACGTCGTCGGGTGGCCGGTGGCGTCCCCGGGGCGCACGGACACGTACCCGTTCGTGCCGGCGCCGGTCGCGGTCACGACGAGGGCCACGGCGTCGACCCCCTGCGGGGGCAGGCCCGCGCGGCCGGCGAGGTCCAGGACGACGTCCGCACCGGCCGGCACGGCGCCGCGCGGTGCGCCGGTGCCGTCCCGGGTGTCCAGGGCACGGGCCGGGGGGACGGCGTGCAGCTCGCCCAGCGAGCAGCCGGACGCGCGGGTCACGGGCGCCGGCGAGACGGCGGCGCGGTGCACCGCGACCGCCCGGGCCGAGGGGTCGACGCGGGCGACGTCGCCCGCGGCGTTGACCGACAGGCCGAGCAGGAAGGAGGTCGCGACCCCGGACGGGGCGTCGCCCGGGACACCGTCGAGCCCGACCCGCGTGGCCGTCCCGTCGGCGCGCGCCAGGAGCAGGCCACCGTCCGGCAGCGGCCAGGCACCGACGACCGGCGGGCCGTCGAGCGCGGTGACGGTCCGGTCGAGGCCGCACGAGGTCAGGCGGACGACGGCGCGGCCGTCGCGGTCGGTGCCGACCAGCCACGCCTCGCCCGCGTCCGCGGGCACCGCGAAGGCCACAGTGCCCGCCTGCGCCGTCGGGGGCCGCTCGACGCCACTGTCGGTGACGGGCTCCCACGGCCACGTGCCGTCCGGCGGCGCGGCGGCGCTCTGCTGCGCGCCGCTGGCGGGGTCCACCCAGGTGACGCGTGAGGTGGTGGGGTCGTGGGGGCGCACGTGGTGCAGGAGCAGCCTGCCGTGGGCGACGGAGACCGACAGGACCAGCTCCGACGGCTCGGCCCAGACCCGGGTCAGTCGCTCGCCGGCCGGGTCGAGCCGCCACACCTGCGAGCCGGTGAGCTCGTGCAGGTCGACCAGTGCGAGGTAGAGGGCCCCGTCGGCGGCGGCCTCGACGGCGGTGACGACGGGCAGCACCGTCTCCGCGGCCGTGGCGCCGTCGGTGGGCGTGCGACCGGTCAGGGCCTGGCTGCGGACGAGCGTGCTGACCGTCCCGTCCGCCGCGACGCGCCGGACGCCGTTCCAGGTCAGGGCGACCAGGCTGCCGTCGGGCGCCCAGGCCACGTCGCGCGCGCCGGGCAGCGGGACGACCTCGGTGGCCCCGGCGAGCTCCACCGGTCCGCGGCCCGCACGGGTGCCATCACCTCGTGCTGCGGCCGGAGGTGCGGCCGCGGCCGGGCGCAGGGCGTCGTCGAGGCCCAGCCGCGCCCGCAGCTCGGCCGGGAGCGCCGCGACGTCCGGGTCGACGGCACGCGCGGCCAGGGCGTCGTCCGGGGGCGGCGCGTGGGAGGCGCCCAAGGCGGGGACCAGACCGCCGGTCACCAGGGACAGGGCCCCGAGGACGACGAGGGTCGGGCGCAGCGCGGCCCGGCGCGGGGGGCGAGCTCCTGCGGACACCGTGTTCCTCCAGCCGACGGGGCGCTCGACGCAGGCGCCGTCACCGCCCCATCGGCCGGACCACCGGCGGGTCGCAGGCTCGCCGACGCGGTTACCCCGGTCGGCGGCACCCGGTCGAGGGTGTCGTGATCAGCCGCCCAGGACGTGTGCGCAGTCCGCGGCGGCCCGGCGGGCCGCCTGACGCAGCGCGTCCACGTCGGGGCCCGCGGCGAGCACCTGCCGGCTGCTGGTCGGCAGGACGTCGCGCAGGGCGGAGCCGAAGACGGTGCGCAGGTCCTGCGCGGTGGCGCCCTGGGCACCGAACCCGGGTGCCAGCAACGGTCCGTGCACGGCGCCGAGGTCGATGCCGAGCCGGTGCACGGCGTCCCCGACGGTCGCGCCGACCACCAGGCCGACGGAGCCCGGCTCCGGCGGAGAGTCGGCGGGGCGGGCCGCGCGGTTCTCCGCGGCGACCGCTGCGACCACGTCGGCCGCGACGGAGCGTCCCGTGGCCGAGACCGCGTGCTGCACCGACGGCCCGTCCGGGTTGGAGGTGAGCGCGAGGACGAACACGCCGCGGCCGTGCTGCGCGGCGACGTCGAGCAGCGGGCGCAGCGACCCGAACCCGAGGTAGGGCGAGACGGTGACCGCGTCCCCGGCCAGCGGCGAGTCCGCTCCGCAGTACGCGTCGGCGTACGCGGCCATCGTGGAGCCGATGTCGCCTCGCTTGGCGTCGACGAGGCTGAGCGTGCCCGCGTCGTGGAGGTCGTCGAGGACGCGCTCGAGGACGGCGAGCCCGCGGGAGCCGTGACGCTCGAAGAAGGCCGCCTGCGGCTTGACGACGGCGACGTGGCCCGCGAACGCCTCGCACGCGGTCATCGCGAACCGGGTCAGGCCGGGGAGGTCGTCGTCCAGGCCCCAGTCCCGCAGCAGGGCGGGGTGGGGGTCGATCCCGACGCACAGCGGCCCGTGCTGCGCCGTCGCCGTCCGCAGCCGGGCGCCGAACGGTTCGCGAGGCGCCGGTGGACGGCCCTCGCCGGCCGTCACCGCGCTCCCCCGGTGACCTGGCGCAGCGACGTGGCCGCGCTGGCGCGCAGCCGCCGCGCCAGGCCGCGGTGCACGCGCCACGGCCACAGCGGCCCGCCGTACACGAACGCGGTGTACCCCTGCACGAGGGTGGCACCGGCCTCCAGCCGCTCCCACACGTCGTCCGCCGTCCAGACCCCACCGACGGACACCAGGACCGGCGCGGCGCCCAGCCGACCGCGCAGCAGCCGCAGCACCTCCAGCGACCGCTCGCGCAGCACCGGACCCGAGACGCCGCCCGCACCGACCGCGGCCACCTCGGCGGGGTCGCTGACCAGGCCGTCCCGGGACACCGTCGTGTTGGTGGCCACCACCCCGTCCAGCGCCTCCGCGGCGACGAGGTCGGCGACGGCGAGGACGTCGTCGTCCGCGAGGTCCGGCGCGATCTTGACGAGCAGCGGGACGTGCCGGCCCGCGGCCTCGTCGGCCTCGCGCCGCACCGCGCGCAGCAGCGGGCGCAGGCGGTCGACGGCCTGCAGGTCCCGCAGGCCCGGGGTGTTGGGTGAGCTGACGTTGACGACGAGGTAGTCCGCGAGCGGGGCGAGCAGGCGTGCGCTGCGGACGTAGTCGCGCACCGCCTCGTCCTCGGGCACCACCTTCGTCTTGCCGATGTTCACCCCGAGCAGCACGGGCAGGTGGCGGCGACGGCGCCGGGCGGCGAGCCGGTCGGCGACGGCCTGGGCACCGTCGTTGTTGAACCCCATCCGGTTGACCACGACCCGGTCCCGGACCAGCCGGAACAGGCGTGGCCGGGGGTTGCCCGGCTGCCCGTGCCCGGTGACGGTCCCGACCTCGACGAAGGCGAACCCCAGACCCGCCAGGGCGTCGACCCCCCGGGCGTCCTTGTCGAAGCCCGCCGCCAGCCCGAGCGGCCCGGGCAGGGTGCGCCCGAACACCTCGACCGCCAGTGCCGGGTCGCGCGGGCCCAGCAGCCGCGCGCCGAGGCGCGCCAGGCCGGGGACGGCGGCCGCGAACCGCATCAGCCCGAAGCCGGCGCGGTGCGCGGTCTCGGCGTCGACCCGCCGCAGGACGTGGTCGAACAGCAGCCGGTAGGTCACCGGCCCCACACCTCGTGCAGCGCGGCGGCGTGCTCCTGCAGCGACCGCACCCGCACCTCACCCGTGCGGCGCGACTCCACGGCCTGGACCGCCGCGGCGAGCTCCTGCACGGTCGTGACGATCGGCCGGTCGACCGAGGTCGTGGCGGCGCGGATCTCGTACCCGTCGGCCCGGGCGGCCGGGCCGGACGGCGTGTTCACCACGAGGTCGACCTCCCCGTCGCCGATCCGCTGGACGATCGTCGGCTCGCCGTCCGGCCCGGGGCCGCTGCTGTGCTTGCGCACGACGGTGCTCGCGATCCCGTTGCGCCGCAGGCACTCCGCGGTCCCCTCGGTGGCGAGCACCTCGAACCCGAGGTCCACCAGCCGCTTGACGGGCAGGACCATGGCCCGCTTGTCCCGGTCGGCGACGGAGACGAAGACCCGACCGGACGACGGCAGTCCGCCGTAGGCGGCCTCCTGCGCCTTGGCGAAGGCGGCCGGGAAGTCGGTGTCGATCCCCATCACCTCGCCGGTGGAGCGCATCTCGGGCCCGAGCAGGGTGTCGACGACCTTGCCCTCGGGGGTGCGGAAGCGCTTGAACGGCAGGACGGCCTCCTTGACGGAGACCGGTGCCTCCGCCGGCAGCGTGCCGCCGTCCCCGACCGCCGGCAGGAGGCCCTCCGCGCGCAGCTCGGCGATGCTGGCGCCGAGCATGACCCGCGCGCACGCCTTGGCGAGCGGGACCCCGGTGGCCTTGGAGACGAACGGGGCGGTGCGGCTGGCCCGGGGGTTGGCCTCCAGGACGTACAGGACGTCGGCGGCCAGGGCGAACTGCACGTTGAGCAGGCCGCGGACGCCGACGCCGCGCGCGATCGCCTCGGTGCACCGGCGGACCCGCTCGATGTCGGCGCGCCCGATCGTCACCGGCGGCAGCACGCACGCCGAGTCGCCGGAGTGGATGCCGGCCTCCTCGATGTGCTCCATCACGCCGCCGAGGTAGAGCTCCTCGCCGTCGAACAGCGCGTCGACGTCGATCTCGATGGCGTCGTCGAGGAACCGGTCGACGAGCACGGGGTGGTCCGGGCTGATGACGACGTGGGTGTCCGCCGCCCGGTCGAGGTAGTCGGCGAGCTGGTCGTGGTCGTAGACGATCTCCATGCCGCGCCCACCGAGGACGAACGACGGCCGCACCAGCACGGGGTAGCCGATCTCGTCGGCGACCGCCCGTGCACCGGCGAGGCTGTACGCCGTCCCGTGCTTGGGAGCGGCCAGCCCGGCCTCGGCGAGCACGCGGCCGAACGCGCCGCGGTCCTCGGCGAGGTGGATCGCCTGCGGGCTGGTGCCGACGACCGGCACCCCGGCGGCCTCGAGGCCGGAGGCCAGGCCGAGCGGGGTCTGGCCGCCGAGCTGGACGACGACGCCGACGACCTCGCCGCTGCGCTGCTCGGCGTGCACGACCTCCAGGACGTCCTCGAGGGTGAGCGGCTCGAAGTACAGCCGGTCGGAGGTGTCGTAGTCGGTGGAGACCGTCTCCGGGTTGCAGTTGACCATCACGGTCTCGTAGCCGGCGTCGCGCAGCGCGAAGGCCGCGTGCACGCAGGAGTAGTCGAACTCGACGCCCTGGCCGATCCGGTTCGGCCCGGACCCGAGGATGACGACCTTGCGCCGGTCGCTGGGCGCGACCTCGTCCTCCTCGTCGTAGCTGGAGTAGTGGTACGGCGTGGTGGCGGCGAACTCGGCGGCGCACGTGTCGACGGTCTTGTAGACCGGGCGGATGCCCAGCGCGTGCCGGACGCCGCGGACGACGGCCTCGGGCATGGACCTCAGCGCACCGACCTGGGCGTCGGAGAAGCCGTGCCGCTTGGCCTCGCGCAGGAGGTCCGCGGTGAGCTCGGGCGCCTGCCGCAGCCGGGCGGCGACCTCGTCGAGCAGCAGCACCTGGTCGACGAACCACGGGTCGATGCCGGTCGCCTCGTGCACCTGCTCGACGCTCGCGCCGGCGCGCAGGGCCTGCTGCACGGTGACGAGGCGGCCGTCGGTCGGCACCCGGGACTGCTCGAGCAGCGTCTCGACGTCGCCCGGCTCGCCGTCCCAGTGGAACTGCGCACCGGTGCGCTCCAGCGAGCGCAGCGCCTTCTGCAGGGCCTCGGTGAAGCAGCGCCCGATCGCCATCGCCTCGCCGACGCTCTTCATCGTCGTGGTCAGGGAGGCGTCGGCGGCGGGGAACTTCTCGAACGCGAACCGCGGGACCTTGACGACCACGTAGTCGAGCGTCGGCTCGAACGACGCGGGGGTCTTCGCCGTGATGTCGTTGGGGATCTCGTCGAGGGTGTACCCGACGGCGAGGCGAGCGGCGATCTTCGCGATCGGGAAGCCGGTGGCCTTGGACGCCAGGGCCGAGGAGCGCGACACCCTCGGGTTCATCTCGATGACGACGACCCGGCCGTCCCGCGGGTCGACGGCGAACTGGATGTTGCAGCCGCCGGTGTCGACGCCGACCTCGCGGATGACGGCGATGCCGACGTCCCGCAGCCGCTGGTACTCGCGGTCGGTCAGGGTCATCGCGGGGGCGACGGTGATCGAGTCACCGGTGTGCACGCCCATCGGGTCGAGGTTCTCGATGGAGCAGACGACCACGACGTTGTCGTTGCGGTCGCGCATCAGCTCGAGCTCGTACTCCTTCCAGCCGAGGATCGACTCCTCGAGGAGCACCTCGGTGGTGGGGCTGGCGTGCAGCCCCGCTGCGGCCATCCGGCGCAGCTCGGCCTCGTCGTGGGCGAAGCCGGAGCCGAGGCCGCCCATGGTGAACGAGGGGCGCAGCACGACCGGGTAGCCGAGCTCCTCGGCGGCCGCCACGCACTCCTCGACGGTGTGCGCGGTGGTGCTGCGGGCCGACTCGGCGCCGCAGCGCTCGACCACGCCCTTGAACGCCTCGCGGTCCTCGCCGAGCTGGATCGCCTCGACGTTCGCCCCGATGAGCTCGACGCCGTACCGGTCGAGGACCCCCGACTCGTGCAGGGCGATCGCGGTGTTCAGCGCGGTCTGCCCGCCGAGGGTGGGCAGCAGGGCGTCCGGGCGCTCCGTGGCGATGATGGCCTCGACGACGTCCGGGGTGATCGGCTCGACGTAGGTGGCGTCGGCGAACTCCGGGTCGGTCATGATCGTCGCCGGGTTGGAGTTGACCAGGACGACGCGCAGGCCCTCCTCGCGCAGCACGCGGCAGGCCTGGGTGCCGGAGTAGTCGAACTCGCAGGCCTGGCCGATGACGATCGGGCCGGACCCGATGACCAGGACGCTGCTGATGTCGGTGCGGCGCGGCATCAGGCGCCCCCCTCCTGGGTCCGGGACCGTTGCATGAGGTCGGCGAATCGGTCGAACAGGTAGCCGGCGTCGTGCGGACCGGCCGCCGCCTCCGGGTGGTACTGGACGGAGAACGCCGGGACGTCGAGGCACCGCAGGCCCTCGACCACGCCGTCGTTGAGGCACACGTGGCTGACCTCGGCGGCGCCGAAGTCGGTGTCGAAGGGCCCGACGGGCGGCGCCTGGCCCGGGTCCTGGCCCGGGGAGCGGACGGCGAACCCGTGGTTGTGCGCGGTCACCTCGACCTTGCCGGTGGTGCGGTCCAGCACCGGCTGGTTGATGCCGCGGTGCCCGTAGCCGAGCTTGTAGGTGCCCAGGCCGAGCGCGCGCCCGAGCAGCTGGTTGCCGAAGCAGATGCCGAAGAACGGCACCCGGCGCGCGAGCACCTCGCGCAGCAGGGTGATCGGGCCGTCGGTGGCGCCCGGGTCGCCCGGGCCGTTGGAGAAGAACACCCCGTCCGCCCCGGTGGCCAGGACGTCCTCGACGGTGGCCGTGGCGGGCAGCACGTGCACCTCGATGCCCCGCTGGGCCATCAGGGCCGGCGTCATGCCCTTGATGCCGAGGTCGACCGCGGCCACGGTCAGCCGCTTCTCCCCCCGGGCGGGGACGACGTACGCCTCGGCGGTGGTGACCTCGGCGGCGAGGTCGGCGCCCGCCATGCTCGGGGCCCGGCGGACCTCCTCGAGGAGCTCGACGGCGGGGCGCTCGGCGCCGGGGCCGGAGAACACCCCGACGCGCATGGCGCCGCGCTCGCGCAGGTGCCGGGTCAGCGCCCGGGTGTCGACACCGCTGATGCCGACGACGCCCTGCGCGGCGAGGTCGTCCTCCAGCGGGCGCCGGGCCCGCCAGGACGACGTGCGGCGGGCGGGGTCGCGCACCACGTACCCGGCGACCCAGATCCGTCCGGACTCGGGGTCCTCGTCGTTGACGCCGGTGTTGCCGATGTGCGGTGCGGTCATGACGACCACCTGCCGGTGGTAGGAGGGGTCGGTCAGGGTCTCCTGGTACCCGGTCATGGCGGTGCAGAACACGGCCTCGCCGACCGTGCTGCCGCGCGCCCCGTAGGCCCGGCCGGTGAAGGTCCGGCCGTCCTCGAGCACGAGGACCGCGCCGTCGGGTCGGCCGGCGGGGCCGACGGGTGCCGCGCCCCCGGTCGGCGCGGGGCCGGTGGTGCTCGTCGTAGTGCTCGTGGTCGTCACCGCGTTCCCTCCAGCAGGTCGCGCACCGCGTCGTGCAGCGCGTCGCGGTCGGCGGACCGGCGCGGCCGCAGACCCGTGTCGTACTCGGCGTCCGCGAGCCGCCAGGTCAGGACGACGACGCCCTCGGCGTCGACGACCTTGCCGGCGATCCCGCGCTGGCGGCGCACGCCGGTCAGCGCACCGACCGGCAGCCACAGGTCCGGCGCGCCCGTGCGGGCCACCAGGACCCCTTCGGGGTGGACCCCGACGAGCGCCTCCGAGCGCACCCCCAGCCCGCCCGCGGCGACGCGGTCGAGCCAGTCGCCCGCGGTGGTGGTGGACACGTAGACCGCGTCGACCGGGGCCAGCAGCGGCTCGCCGAGGACGTCGGGGGCGGCCGGCAGGGCGGCGGGCGGCGCCGTGCGCCGGACGCGGCCGCGCCACCCCCACCAGACGAGACCCCAGAGCACCGGGACGAGCAGCAGGACGAGCAGGCCGGCCTGCACGCGGGTCACGCGGTGGCTCCGACCTGCTCGGCGAGGACCCCGTCGAGGACGGTGGGCGTGCCGCGCAGGAAGGTGGCGACCACCGCCCCGGGCAGCTGGCGACCGGCGTACGGGCTGTTGCGGCCCATCGTCGCCATGGCGGCGGGGTCGACGGTCCGCCGGGCGGCGGGGTCGACGAGGGTGAGGTTCGCGGGTTCGCCTGCGGCCACGGGCCGGCCGTGGCCGGCGACCCGCCCGATCCGCGCGGGGGTCGCGGACAGGACCCTGGCCACGTCGGCCCAGTCGATCAGGCCGGTGGACACCATCGCCTCCTGGACCACCGACAGGGCCGTCTCGAGCCCCGTCATCCCCATCGCGGCCGCCGCCCACTCGCAGTCCTTGTCCTCCGTGGGGTGCGGGGCGTGGTCGGTGGCGACGACGTCGATGGTGCCGTCCGCCAGGGCACCGCGCAGCGCCTGCACGTCCTCGGCCGTGCGCAGCGGCGGGTTCACCTTGAACACCGGGTCGTAGCCGCGGACCTGCTCGTCGGTGAGCAGCAGGTGGTGCGGGGTCACCTCGGCGGTGACGTCGATCCCCCGGCCCTTGGCCCACCGGATGATCTCGACCGAGCCGGCCGTCGACACGTGGCAGACGTGCAGCCGCGAGCCGACGTGGCCGGCGAGCAGCACGTCGCGCGCCACGATCGCCTCCTCGGCGACCGCCGGCCAGCCCGGGAGCCCGAGGACGCCCGACAGCTCGCCCTCGTGCATCTGCGCGCCCTCGGTCAGGCGCGGTTCCTGGGCGTGCTGGGCGACGACGCCGTCGAACGCCTTGACGTACTCCAGGGCGCGGCGCATGAGCACCGCGTCGTGCACGCAGTGGCCGTCGTCGGAGAACACCCGGACGCCGGCGGCCGAGTCGGCCATCGCGCCGAGCTCCGCCAGCCGCTCGCCGGCCAGGCCGACGGTCACGGCGCCCACGGGGCGCACGTCGACCCACCCGGCCTCGCGGCCGAGCCGCCACACCTGCTCCACGACGCCCGCGGTGTCCGCGACCGGGTCGGTGTTGGCCATCGCGTGGACGGCGGTGAAGCCGCCGAGAGCGGCTGCCCGCGAACCGGTCTCGACGGTCTCGGCGTCCTCGCGGCCGGGCTCGCGCAGGTGGGTGTGCAGGTCGACCAGGCCGGGCAGGAGCACCAGGCCGTCGGCGTCCACGACGTGGGCGCCGGCGGCGTCGAGCCGCTGCCCCACCTCGGTGACGACGCCGTCGCGGACCAGCACGTCGGTGGGGGCGCCGCCGAGCAGCGCGGCTCCGCGGATCAGGTGGGTGCTCACGCGTTGACCTCCTCGTCGGTGACGACGAGCGGGTCCGTCGTCGTGCTGAGGCCGCCGTCGCGGTCGGTGCCGCCGTGGCTCGCGTCGGCCGGGCTCGCCGCCCGTGGGGTGCCCTCGCGCTCGGAGTCGCCGTGCGCGAGCAGCAGGTACAGGGCCGCCATCCGGACGGCGACGCCGTTGGACACCTGCTCGACCACGGTCGAACGGGCCCCGTCCGCGGCCTCGGCGGAGATCTCCAGGCCCCGGTTCATCGGCCCGGGGTGCATGACGATGGCGTGGTCCGGCAGCAGCCGCAGGCGACGGGCGTCCAGGCCGTACCGGCGCGAGTACTCCCGCGCGGAGGGGAAGAAGCCGCCGCCGCCCGTCGTCATCCGCTCGCGCTGGACGCGCAGCATCATCACGGCGTCGACCTCACCGTCGTCGCCGCGCAGCACCGCGTCCAGGTCGTAGGCCGTGCGGCACGGCCACGTGGCCACGCCCACCGGCAGCAGGGTGGGCGGTGCGACGAGCGTGACCTGCGCGCCCAGCGTGTGCAGCAGCAGGACGTTCGAGCGGGCGACCCGGCTGTGCAGGACGTCGCCGACGACGACCACGTGCCGGCCGGCCAGGTCCGCGCCCGGGGCCGGGCCGGCGCCGCCGACGAGGTGGCGGCGCATCGTGAACGCGTCGAGCAGCGCCTGGGTGGGGTGCTCGTGGGTGCCGTCGCCGGCGTTCAGGACGCTGCCCCGCACCCAGCCAGAGTGGGCGAGCCGGTGCGGGGCGCCGGAGGCCCCGTGACGGACGACGACGGCGTCGGCGCCCATCGCCTCGAGCGTCAGCGCGGTGTCCTTGAGGCTCTCGCCCTTGGAGACGCTGGACCCCTTGGCGGAGAAGTTGATGACGTCCGCGGACAGGCGCTTGGCCGCCGCCTCGAACGAGATCCGGGTGCGCGTCGAGTCCTCGAAGAAGAGGTTGACGACGGTCCGGCCGCGCAGCGTGGGCAGCTTCTTGATGGCCCGCTGCTGGGTGGCCGCCATCTGCTCGGCGACGTCGAGCAGCTCGACGGCGGCGGGACGGTCCAGGTCGGCGGCCGAGAGCAGGTGCCTCATCAGCGCACCTCCCCCGTCGGCTCAGCGGTGCTGGCGACCGAGGGGCCGATGAGGACGGCGTCCTGGCCGTCGACCTCCTGCAGCAGGACGCTCACCCGCTCTTCGGAGGCGGTGGGGAGGTTCTTGCCGACGTGGTCGGCGCGGATGGGCAGCTCGCGGTGGCCCCGGTCCACCAGGACGGCGAGCCGCACGACGCGTGGCCGTCCGAGGTCGGACAGGGCGTCCAGGGCGGCGCGCACCGTGCGTCCGGAGTACAGGACGTCGTCGACCAGGACGACGACCTTGTCGTCGACCCCGCCGGGGGGCAGCTCGGTCGGGCCGATCCCCCGGGTGGGGTGCTGGACCAGGTCGTCGCGGTGCATGGTGACGTCCAGGGACCCCCACAGCCCGCGGCCGTCGGGTCCGCCGCGCTCGGCGGCCGAGGGCTCGACGGCGGCGACGCGGGCGGCCAGCCTGGCGGCGAGGGGGACGCCGCGCGTCGGGATGCCGAGCAGGACGAGGTCGTCGGCGCCCTTGTTGCGCTCGAGGATCTCGTGGGCGATGCGGGTCAGGACCCTGCTGATCTCCGGTGCCTCGAGCACCGGGCGTGCGGACGCCATGACGGCGACCCCCTTCCCCGCCTCACGGGACGGTGGTTAAAGGACGGTCGTTCGAGGCGGAACCTACCAGCGTCCGGGTGGTCCGTTCGGGGGTGGTCCGTCAACCGGATGGGTCCAGACGCTTGACCGCAGGACTAACTCTCCGTAACCATCACTCTGTGTGATGGGCGCCGGGTCCGACCCGGCGCCTCGTCCGACCCACCCACCTGACGAAGGACGATGATGGCGAGCGAGTACGCGAAGGCGCTGGGCAGCCGGCTGAGGGCCATCCGCACCCAGCAGGGGCTCTCCCTGCAGGGCGTGGAGGCGAAGTCCAACGGCCACTGGAAGGCCGTCGTGGTCGGCTCCTACGAGCGCGGGGACCGTGCGGTGACGGTGCAGCGTCTCGCCGAGCTGGCCGAGTTCTACGGGGTGCCGGTGCAGGCGCTGCTGCCGGACGCCAGCGCCGCGCAGTCCGACGCCCCGCCGCCGCCGAAGCTGGTGCTGGACCTGGAGCAGCTGCAGGCGGTGCCCGAGGAGAAGGCCGGCCCGCTGGCCCGCTACGCGCGCACCATCCAGCACCAGCGCAACGACTACAACGGCAAGGTCCTGTCGATCCGGGCCGAGGACCTGCGAACGCTGGGTGTGATCTACGACATGCCGCCAGCCGCCCTCGCCGAGATGCTCATCGACTGGGGCGTCCTGGACGCGGAGGCCCGTCGGGCCGTCGCCCTGGAGGTCTGACGCCCGCGGCGGGCCGGGACGTCACGGTGGGGTGCGACCGACACGGCCGCACCCCACCGTCGTGTCCGGCCCGTCACGCCCCGTGGTCGCCGACCGGGCTCGGCGCGTCGTCGGGTGCCACGGTCAGGCCAGCAGCGTGGGCTTCAGGCTCAGCAGCCGGCCGAGGAGCCCGTTGACGAAGGACGGCGAGTCGTCCGTCGACAGCGTCTTGGCCATCTCGACCGCCTCGTCGATGACCACCGCGTCCGGGACGTCGTCCTCCCAGAGCAGCTCGTAGGTGCCCACCCGCAGGACCTGCCGGTCCACGGCGGGCATCCGGTCCACCGTCCAGCCCTGGGAGTACGTGGCCAGCAGCTCGTCGATCCGGGCCCGGTGCGCCTGCACGCCCTCGACCAGGCTCACGGCGTACTCCGGGACGGGTCGCTCGGCGGCACCGGCCCGCTCGGCGACCAGGGCGAGCGGGTCGAGCGAGCGCTGCTCGGCCTCGAAGAGGATGTCGACGGCGCGGCGACGCGCCTTGCTCCGGGCGGCCACTAGTCGTTGACGCGGCCCAGGTAGTCACCGCTGCGCGTGTCGACCTTCACCTTGGTGCCGGTCTCGAGGAACAGCGGCACCTGGATCTGGTAGCCGGTCTCGACCGTCGCCGGCTTGGTGCCCCCGGAGGAGCGGTCACCCTGCAGACCGGGCTCGGTGTAGGTGATCTCCAGGACGACGCTCGCGGGCAGCTCGATGTACAGCGGGGTCCCCTCGTGCAGGGCGACGACCGCCTCCTGGTTCTCCAGCAGGAAGCTGGCCGCGCCGCCGACGGTGGCCTCCGGCACGTGGACCTGGTCGTAGGTCGTCGTGTCCATGAACACGAAGTCCGTGCCGTCCTTGTACAGGTACTGCATGTCGCGCTTGTCGACGTTCGCGGTCTCGACCTTGGTGCCGGCGTTGAACGTCTTGTCGACGACCTTGCCGGACAGGACGTTCTTGAGCTTGGTCCGCACGAACGCGCCACCCTTGCCGGGCTTGACGTGCTGGAACTCGACGACGGCCCACAGCTGCCCGTCGAGGTTGAGCACGATGCCGTTCTTCAGGTCGTTCGTGGTCGCCACAGGAGGTCTCTCTCGTCGTCGGTCGGGGGGACCCGGCCGTGGGAGCCGCCGGGGGCGTCCACCGTCACGGGGGTCGAGTCGGCGCACATCGTAGCCGCGGCGCGCCGGCCGGCCCGAATCGGAGCACCGGTCCGACGGCCGCCGCCTCTTCCCCCACCCACAACTAACATGTTAGATGTCTGCCATGGCCCTGGAGACCGTGCGACGGACGCTGCTGCGCGACGAGGCCCACGCGCGCCTGCGTGCCGCGATCGTCCGGGGCGACCTCCCGCCCGGCGCCCCGCTGCGCGACGGCGACCTGGCCGACCACCTCGGCCTGTCCCGCGCACCGGTGCGCGACGCGCTGCGCCGGCTCGAGAGCGAGGGGCTGGTCCGCTCGCGCCCCCAGGGGTGGACCCGGGTGGCCCCCCTCGACGACGACGAGGCCGCCGGTGCCGCGCAGGTGCTGGCCGCCGTGCACGCCCTCGCCGCACGCACCGCCGCCGGACGCCTCGACGGACAGCAGCTCGAGCGCCTCGAGCGCTCCCAGCGGGACTTCGAGGACGCCGTGCGCGACGGCGACGTGGACGGTGCCCTGGACGCCGACGACCGACTCCACGGGGTGCTCGTCGACGCCAGCGGGAACAGCGCCCTGGCCGCCACCGTGGACCGGTGGACACCCCTGGTCCGGCGGATGGAACGCCGGCGCTTCGCGGGTCCAGCGGCGTCGTCGTCCGTGCTCGCGCACGCCGAGCTCGTCGGCGCCTGCCGGGCCGGCGCGGCGGAGACGGCCGCGCGGCTGAGCGAGCACCTGTTCCGCACCCTCGACGCCCACCTCGGCGTGGGCCCCGCACCGCAGGAGGACCAGTGACCGGCACCGCACCCGACCCGCTCGACGCCCTGGACGGGCTCCCCCGCCACCCGCTCCTGCTCGGCCCCTCCCCCGTGCACCCCCTCCCGCGGCTCACCGAGCACCTCGGTGGCGCGGCCCTGTGGGCCAAGCGTGAGGACCTGAACAGCGGCATCGGCTACGGCGGCAACAAGACCCGCAAGCTCGAGTACCTCGTCGCGGACGCCCTCGCGACGGGCTGCGACACCCTCGTCTCGATCGGCGGCGTCCAGTCCAACCACACCCGCCAGGTCGCGGCCGTCGCCGCCCACGTCGGGCTGCGGTGCGTCCTGGTGCAGGAGAGCTGGGTCGACTGGCCCGACCCGGTCTACGACAAGGTCGGCAACATCCTCGTCTCCCGGCTGGCCGGCGCCGAGGTGCACCTCGTGCGGGCCGGCTTCGACATCGGCCTGCGCGACAGCTGGCAGCAGGCGCTGCAGCAGGTGGAGGCGGACGGCGGACGGCCGTACGCGATCCCGGCCGGCGCCTCCGACCACCCGCTCGGGGGTCTGGGGTTCGCGGCCTGGGCCCGTGAGCTCGCCCGGCAGGAGGCCGAGCTCGGCGTCTTCTTCGACACCGTCGTCGTCTGCTCGGTGACCGGCAGCACGCAAGCCGGGATGGTGGCCGGGTTCGCGCGCCTCGAGGAGGAGGGCGCCCGTCCGCGCCGCGTCCTGGGCGTCGACGCCTCCGCGAAGCCGGCGCAGACGCGCGAGCAGGTGCTGCGGATCGCCCGGCGCACCGGTGAGCTCATCGGGCTGCGGCGCGAGCTCACCGCGGACGACGTCGAGCTGGACGAGCGGTACCACGCCGGCACCTACGGGATCCCCGACGAGGCGACCCTCGACGCGATGCGCCTGGCGGCGCGCACCGAGGGCGTGGTGACCGACCCGGTGTACGAGGGCAAGTCGATGGCCGCGCTGGTGGACCTCGTCGGCCGCGGGGAGATCGACCGCGGGGCCACGGTGCTGTACGCCCACCTCGGTGGGCAGCCGGCGCTGAACGGCTACAGCGCCCTCTTCTCCTGACGGCCCCGGCGCCGCGCTCAGTCGCGGGAGACCTCGGCGTACGCCGCCTGCAGCAGCGCGGGGTCGGGGCCCTCGAGCCGGGTGGGCCGCGCGACGTCGTCCAGCACGACGAACCGCAGCAGGTCACCGCGGGTCTTCTTGTCGCGGCGCATCGCGTCGAGCAGCTGCGGCCAGCGGTCCCCCCGGTACGTCAGCGGCAGTCCCAGCGAACCGAGCACCGTGCGGTGCCGGTCCACGACGGCCTCGTCGAGCCTCCCGGCGAGCCGGGCGAGCTCGGCGGCGAACACCATCCCGACGCTCACGGCCGCGCCGTGCCGCCACTGGTAGCGCTCGACGAGCTCGACCGCGTGCCCCAGCGTGTGCCCGTAGTTCAGCACCTCGCGCAGCCCTGACTCTCGCAGGTCCTGCCCGACGACGTCGGCCTTGACCCGGACCGCGCGCTCGACGAGCTCGCGGACGAGCCGCGAGTCGGGGTCGCCCGCAGCGTCCGGCTCCTGCTCGAGCCGGTCGAGGATGACCGGGTCGGCGATGAAGCCGCACTTGACGACCTCCGCCATGCCGGCGAGCAGGTCGTGCCGGGGCAGGGTGCTCAGCGTGGCCAGGTCGCACAGCACCCCGGCGGGTGGGTGGAACGCCCCGACGAGGTTCTTGCCCTCCGCCGTGTTGATGCCCGTCTTGCCGCCGACGGCGGCGTCCACCATCGCCAGCAGGGTGGTGGGGACCTGGACGACCTTCACCCCGCGCAGCCACGTCGCGGCGACGAAGCCGGCGAGGTCGGTCACCGCTCCCCCGCCGACGGCGACCACGGCGTCCGAGCGGGTGAACGACGCCTGGCCCAGGACCCCCCAGAGGAAGGCGGCGACCTGGGCGGTCTTGGCGCCCTCGTCGTCCGGCACCTCCGCGACGTAGGCCTCGAACCCCTGCGCCGCCAGGTCGTCGCGGACGGCCTCACCGGTGGTGCGCAGCGCCCGAGGGTGCACGACGAGGACGCGCTGGGACCCCTCCAGCAGGTCCGGCAGCTCGCCGAGCAGGCCCCGGCCCACCACCACGTCGTACGGGTGCTCGCCGTGCACCCGCACGCGCGTCGGGGCGTCCGGGACGTCGCCTGGCGCGGCGGCGTGGTCGGGGACGGGCTGCGTCGAGTCGGTCACCTGCGGGAGTCTAGGCAGCGGCACCGCGCCGCCCACGCCGCCGTGCCCTCACCGGGACGCAGGTCCGACCGGGCGATTCTGGTGACCAGGAGTGATGTCTTGCTGCGTGGAGTCACTGGGATCGCCGATGGTGTGGGGACCGGGCACGGTGCCCGGGCGGAAGGAGCACCATGCGCAAGACGATGTGCGCCCTGGGCCTGGCCGTGGCGGTCTCCGTCACCGGCGTCGCACCGGCGCTGGCCGCCAACGGCGTCCCCCAGCGGCCGGACGGGCCGGTCGTCCCGATCGAGCCGTCCGTGAACGGTGGCGACAACGGCTGGGGCAACTGCGGGCACAACTCCAGCGGCGGCAACCCCCCGGTGAAGACCGAGGAGCGGCGCGGCAACGGCGGGTACAAGAAGGGCGAGGCGTGCGGCACGGTCTCCACCGACCCGACCGACCCGACGGACCCGACCTACCCGACGGACCCGACCGAGCCCACCGACCCGACCGAGCCCACCGACCCGACCGGTCCCGGCGACCCGCTGGACCCGACCGACCCGGGCGACGCGGTCTGATCACGGCACCACGGGGCGGGGCAGGTCAGGAGGCGTCGGCGAGTCCGGTGAGGACGTCGTCGGCGACCTGCTCGGGGGACCTGCCGTCCGTGGCCACCGTGAGCGTCGCCACCGCCTCGTAGAGCGGGCGACGCGCCTCCATCAGGCGCAGCCACTGGGCCCTGGGGTTGCCGACGAGCAGCGGCCGGCTGGCGTTGAACCCGATGCGCCGGGAGGCGTCCGGCAGGCCCACGTCCAGGAAGACGACGCGCTGACCGGTGAGGACCTCCCGGGTGCGTTCGTCCAGAACAGCCCCGCCGCCCAGCGCCACGACCCCGTCGCACTCGACGAGGGCCCGGGCCACCGCCTGGCGCTCGAGCTCGCGGAACCGCGGCTCCCCGTCGTCGACGAACACGTCGGCGACCGTCTTTCCGGCGACCGCCTCGACGTCGGCGTCGGTGTCGCGCAGCGCCACCCCCCACCGCTCGGCGAGCAGCCGCCCGACGGTGCTCTTGCCCGCGCCGGGCGGGCCGACGAGCACCGCGCGCGGGCTCACGGCGCGGCCGGTCGGCCGGTCACTCACTGCGCCACCGTCCGCATGAGCTCTGGGACCTGGGCCAGGTAGCCCTCCACGTTGCGGCGGGTCTCCCGCACCGAGTCGCCCCCGAACTTCTCCAGCACCGCGTCGGCCAGGACGAGGGCCACCATCGCCTCGGCGACGACCCCCGCGGCCGGGACGGCGCACACGTCGGACCGCTGGTTGATGGCCTTGGCCGGCTCGCCGGTGCTCACGTCGACGGTCGACAGCGCCCGCGGGACGGTCGAGATGGGCTTCATCGCGGCGCGCACGCGGAGCACGTCGCCCGTGGACATGCCGCCCTCGGTCCCACCCGCCCGGCCGCTCAGCCGCCGGATCAGACCGTCGTCACCGCGCTCGATCTCGTCGTGCGCCTGGGACCCGCGCCGGCGCGCGGTGCGGAAGCCGTCCCCGACCTCCACGCCCTTGATCGCCTGGATGCCCATCAGCGCCCCGGCCAGACGCGCGTCGAGCCGCCGGTCCCAGTGCACGTGGCTCCCCAGCCCGGGGGGCAGCCCGTAGGCCAGCACCTCGACGACCCCACCCAGGGTGTCGCCGTCACGACGGGCGGCGTCGATCTCCTCGACCATCGCCGCCGACGTCTCGGGGTCGTGGCAGCGGCACGGGTCGTCGTCGAGCGGGGCGACGTCGTCCGGGCCCGGCAGCCGGGCGCCCTCGGGTGTCTCCACCGCCCCCACGGCGACGGTGTGGCTGACGAGCCGCACGCCGACGGCCTGCTCGAGGAACGCGGCGGCGACCGTGCCCAGGGCCACGCGCGCGGCCGTCTCGCGGGCGCTCGCGCGCTCCAGGATCGGGCGGGCGTCGTCGTGGTCGTACTTCTGCATCCCCACCAGGTCGGCGTGCCCGGGGCGCGGGCGACTGAGCGGCGCGTTGCGGGCCTGGCCGGCCAGGACGTCGGCGTCGACCGGGTCCGCGGCCATCACCGTCTCCCACTTGGGCCACTCGGTGTTCGCGACCTGCACCGCGACCGGACCGCCCTGGGAGACGCCGTGCCGGACACCACCGAGGAAGGTCACCTCGTCGGCCTCGAACTTCATCCGCGCACCACGGCCGTACCCCAGCCGGCGCCGGGCGAGCGCCCCGGCGACGTCGGAGGTGGTGACCCGCACACCCGCCGGGAGCCCCTCCAGGACGCCGACCAGCGCGGGGCCGTGGGACTCACCCGCGGTCAGCCAACGCAGCATGCGCCGATCCTCCCACGGTGGCCGGGGACGCCGGCGGGGGCGCCCAGTGCCTGGACGCCCCCGGTCGGGTCGTGCGGTGGATCGTGCGGAGCGTCAGAGCAGCGGGACGGCGGTCATCCACGCGAGCACGTGCCGCGTGTCGCCGAACTGGAGCTGGACGGTGTCCTCCCAGTTCGCCTGCTCCGCGGGCGTGTCGACGGTGTCGCCGTCCGCGGCCCCCAGCACCCGCGCCCAGGTGCCCGGCACGTCGGTGGCGTGCAGGGTCGGGGGCAGGGTGGCGGCCGGGTCCACGGTGACCGTGTAGAGCCGGAAGTCGTTGCCGACCCCCATCGCCACCGTGACGTCGAGGGTGTTCGGCGCCGCGCCCGGCGAGACCTCGGTCAGCACCGCGTACAGGGCCGAGGCGGCCTCGCCCTGCGGGCCCTGCCGGCCGTCGGCGCCCGCGGGGCCGCGCTCGCCGGCCGGACCGGCCGGCCCGGCGGGCCCGGGCTGACCGGAGCCCCCGGACCCCCCGGGCAGGCTGACGATGTTGCCGTCGTCGTCGGTGACGACCCCGCCTGAGGGCGTGCCGGCGTCCGGGACGGCGCCGGCAGGTGCACCCGCGCCACCCCCTGCCGCGGCCCCGCTGTCGCTGATCCGGGCGCGGAAGGGGTTGCGCCCGTTGAACTCCGCCAGGGTGGGCAGCGGGACCGGCTCCGCGGTGGGCTCGGCGGCCTGTGCGGTGGCCTGGGGCCGGGGGGCGGCCACGACGGGCTCGACCTCGTCCTCCCCGCCGGTCATCACCAGCGCGGCACCACCGAGCAGCACGGCCGCGGTGAGGCCACCGACGAGGCCGATGACGAGCTTGCGGTGGCCGCCGGGGCCTGCCGGCTCCACGTCCGCCGGGGCGGTCTCCGTCGGCGCCTGGGGGGCCGACTGACCGAACAGGTTCTGGCTCACGTGAGTGTCCTCCGTCTCGGGTCCGGCGCCGTCAGCTGTCAGCCGAGGCGGTGGACGGGGCTGGGGCGGCGGGAGCGTCCGTCGCGCCCTGGGCGGGCAGGGCGGGCGCCTCGACGGCGGCCTGCCGCAGGGCGAACACGCTGCCGCTGAGGGTCATGGTGACGTCACCGTTCGCGGTGGCAGGCCGGCCACCGGCGGCGTCAGCCGGCTCCATGGCGACCACGTTGAGGTTCTCGACCAGGAACGCCCGCGGCATGTCCGCCTGGACGCTCTTGAGGAAGACCTCCACCTCGAAGAAGCTGCCGAGCACCTCGATGCTCAGCGGGAAGCTGACCAGCAGGTCCGTCGGCGCCGCGGGTGCGACGGGAGCCGGCTCGACAGCCTCGCCGTCCGCAGCGTCGGCAGGAGCCGCTTCGGCCGCGGCCGGCGCCACTGCGGTAGGCACTGCCACGCCCTCCCCGGGCGCGACGGTCAGGAGCGTGACGCCCGCGGAGCTCGCCAGCCGGTCGAGGTCGCGCACCAAGGTCGGGAGCGCCGCATCCTCCGGCATCGCCTGCTGGATCGCCGCCAGCTCGGCCTGCCGGAGCGGAAGGTCCGCGAAGTCCGCACGCAGCTGCGCGACACGAGCCTGCAGGAGGTCGTTGGAGAACTGGGTGTCCTCCGTCTGCTGGCGCAGGTCGGCGGCCTCCGCGCGCTTGGGGGCGAGGACGAGGAAGTAGGCGGCGACGACGAGCAGCACGGAGAGCACCGCGGTGCCGATCACCCACAGGCGGGCCTTGGTCATGGCCATGGTCAGTTCGCCTTCTGGTCGAAGCGGTGGGACAGGGCGTCGCCGGTGACGACCGCATCCGAGGAGAACTCGACGATCGACTGGCCGCCGACCTCGGACAGAGTCGAGTTGGAGAACCCGGCGTCCGCGAAGCCGGGCGTTCCGGCGAGGACGTCCAGCCACGACGCGACGTCGGAGTGGGCCAGGGCCTTGCCGCTCACCGTGAGGCTGCCGACCCCGGGCGTGGCCAAGGGGTCGGCGCCGGCGACCGGTGCGACAGCCGTGGTCGGGCCTGCAACGGTCGCCGTGAGGTTGGTCAGCCAGACCTCCGCGGGGTAGGTCAGGGCCAGGTCGTTGAGGTAGCGGTACCAGAGCACGTCGTTGGCCATCGCCGTGGCCTGGGCGCTCTTGGCGGAGTCGACCTGCGCCATGATCCGCGGCACCTCGGCGTACTCGGACTCCTCGGCGCGCAGGACGTCCGTGCGGGCCTGCTCGGCGGCGAGCTCGTCCGCGGCGGCGTCCGTCTGCCCGGCGAGGACGACGTAGCCGGCGCCCAGCGCCGCGAGGACGGCGACGACGCAGCCGCCCATGGCGAGCTGGGTGCGCCGCAGCCGGCGGGCCTCGTGCACCTCGTCGGGCAGCAGGTTGACCCGCGGCACGGTGTAGGTGACGACACCGTGCTCGAGGCCGGTGTCACGGTCGGTGTGGATGCTCATCAGGCGGCTCCGAGCGCGAGGCCCACCGGGACGGCGGACAGGGGCTGGACGAGGGAGAGCTGGCGGTCGTCGAGGCCGGTCCTGCCGATGCGCAGCGAGGCCATCGGGTCGCCGCTCGAGACCGGCAGGCGGGTGGCCTGACCCAGGCGGTCGGACAGGCCCTTGAGCAGGGATCCGCCGCCGGACAGGACGATCCGCTCGACGGGGTGCGAGGGGTTGGACGCGGCGTAGTAGTCGAGCGAGCCGCGGATCTCGTCGACGAACGACTGCGCGGTCACCTCGACGGCGCGCGACGCCGCGCTGGTCTCCGGCGGGCCGCCGAGCACCCCGAGCTGCTGCTTGAGGCCCTCGGCCTCGGCGAGCGGGACCCCCAGGCGCTCGGACACGGCGTCGGTCACGTCCTGACCGCCCATGAGCAGGATCCGGACGAACCGGGGGACTCCGCCGGAGTGCACGACGATGTTGGTGACCCGCGCGCCCACGTCGACGAGAGCCTCCGTCTCGGCCTCCGTGGCGGCGCGGCGGCCGACCGAGCGCAGCACCGCGAACGACGTCAGGTCCACCATGGTGGGGTCCAGGCCGGCCCGCTGCGCGCAGCGCACGTTGGCGAGCACCGTCTCCCGTGAGGCGGCCACGAGCAGGCCCCGGACGACCGGGGAACCGTTGCTCGTCACGGTCTCCAGGGGGTGGAAGTCGAGGACGGCCTGCTCGACCGGCATCGGGAGCAGGTCCTGCACCTGGAACGGCAGCGCCTTCTTCAGGTCAGCCGTGGGCATCTGGGGCAGCTCGACCTGGCGCACGATGACGCGCTGGTTGGCGATGCCCATCACGACCTTCTTGCTGGTGAACCGCGTCGCGGCCCACAGGTCCTTCAGCGCGGCGGTGACGACGTCGGCGTCGATCACCTCGCCGTCGCGGACGGCGCCGTCGGGCACCGCGACCTGGCCGAACTTCTCGAGCGTCACCCCGTCCTTGCCGAACCTCAGCTCCGCGGCGCGCACGCCGGAGGTCCCGATGTCGAGACCGATGGCGGTTCGTCCAGCCACGTCGACTCCCCTTCCGCGACGGTGCCGGGTGGCACCTCGACCACGGCAGCCGGTGCTGCCGTCCTCAGGGTCGATCGGAGCGGTGCGGTCCGCCCTTGAGTGCCGCAGGCGCTGTGCCGGTCGGCGGGAGCGGCGCTTCCCCCGTTCGGCCTACGGCCGCGGCGCGCTCACAGTCCGACGAGGCCCAGGTACCCGTCGGCGACCCGCTCGCCGGCCAGGAGGCCGACCCAGGCCCCGGCGAGCATGAACGGCCCGAACGGCACCTTGGTCTTGCGGCCCGCGCGGCCCAGCACGACCAGGACGGCGCTGAAGAGCCCGCCGAGCAGGAACGCGGCGAAGCCCCCGACGGCCAGCGCTGGCCAGCCGACCCAGGCCAGGTACCCGCCGAGGACGCCGGCGAGCTTGACGTCGCCGAAGCCCATGCCCGAGGGGTACGCGAGGGCCAGCGCGAAGTAGGCGGCGTAGAGCACCACCCCGCCCAGCGCGGTGCGCACCAGCTGGCCCGGCTCTCCGCCGAGCAGGGACGGTACGCCCAGCAGCACGGCCCCGACGACGTAGGACGGCAGGACGATCGCGTTCGGCAGCCGGTGCACGTCGAGGTCGATCAGCGCCAGCGCGACGCTGACCGCCGCGAGGTAGAGGAACGCCGGCAGGTGCCAGGACGGCCCCGCCCACCAGGCGACGCCGGCGAAGGCGGCCGCCGTACCGAGCTCGACGAGGGGGTAGCGGACGCTGATGGGCGCGTGGCAGTCGCGGCACCGGCCCCTCAGGAGCAGCCACGACAGCACGGGGACGTTGTCCCGCGGCCGGATCGGGTGACCGCACCGCGGGCACCCGCTGGCGGGCGAGACGACGGACTCGCCGCGGGGGACCCGCCACACGACGACGTTGAGGAAGGACCCGACCGCCAGCCCCAGCACGGCGCACAGCGCGACGACGAGGGCGGTCACGGCTGAACCCTAGACCGCCCCCGCCGCCGCGGGTGCCACGTCACTCGCTGAACCCGACGATCCCCCACGCCGCACCTGCCGGCTCGAGGAAGTAGGGCGGCGGAAGGCTGATGAGCCGGGTGTCGTAGACGTAGTCCTTGAGGTAACCGGCGTCGCCCTGGCCCACAGCACCACGGTGCTTCTGGTAGATGCCTCCGCGGACCTGGAGGTCGCCGAGGTGGCCACCGCGCTGGTAGTTCTGGACGGTGAAGGAGTTGTCTACCGAGAGAATCGCGGCGTCGATGCGAATGTCGCGGGGGGTACCGGGCAGGTCGACGTACCCGTCGGGCGCGCAGCCGACCGTGCTCGGCAGCGACTGACCGCACCTGACGGGGTGGTAGACCTTGACCGAGCCCTGTGCGACGAGGCCGAGCACGTCCGTCACCGCGGAGTTGATGACGGAGCCGTTCCAGACCTCCTGGCTGTACTTCACGTCGTCGGTGACGACGATGTCGCGCTGGCTGGCGATCGTCAGCTGCCCCTTGAGGGTGCCTTCGAGGAACACGTCCCCGGCACGGCAGTCGTACGGCGTGATGTCGTCGCTGCGCAGCGGGTAGGCCGTGGGTTTGCCGGTGCAGCTGGCGGTCGACGACTTGACGAACACCACGCCGTTCTCCGGGAGGGCTCGGCCCCCTCCGACCCCGCACGTCCCCCCGCCCGGCGTCAGCGGGCTCGTGACGTCCATCGTCCCGTTGCTCTTCAGGACGATCCGCGTCGGGCCGACGTACACGCATCCCCCGGCTTCCGCCGCCGACTGGATCGCCTGGTTGCTCGGTGGCATGTCCACCTTGCGTGTCGCGGACGTCGGCACGTAGCCATCAGGGTGCGGCGCGGCGGTCGAACCGTTCTTGCGGTAGGCGCCGTTCACCGGTGCGGCTGGGGAGTACGACGGCTGCCAGTAGGTCTCGGTCTTGCCGTAGAAGCGCGGTCCGATGCCGTTGCGGTTCAGCAAGAGCATGGCGTCGTTGGTGTACATCGGGCCCTTGATGTCGTCCCCACCGACGAAGTTGATGTCGCAGGACCGCGCCTGGCTGTACCAACCCGTGTGACTCTGGCGATCGGTGCCGTTGCTCCGCGTGGAGACGAGGCGGTACCGCTCGGAGTACTCGCTGCGAGCGCCTGTCGCGGGCGGCACGGAATAGTAGTAGCGCTTGCATGCATCGGCTGCGGCAGCAGACACGCCCTCCCACTCGTAGGCGTACACGCGACCGTTCCGGTACACGTTGGTGTAGTACTCGGAGTACTCGGTTCGGGGCGGGTAGTTCTCGACAACCACTGACGGTGAGCTGGATTCCTTGTCGGTGTAGTAGATGAACTCCAGGAAGCTCTTCTTGCGGAGATCGACTGTGATGCTCCGGCGCACCTCGTTGACCTCGCCGTCGACCTGGACCCGGATCAACCCGGGCGTGGTGGCGGGCGTGCTCACCAACGCGTACCGGTAACGAGCGGGGAAGGTGCCGCCCGAGCCCGGAACCGTCGCCCAGCGATTGCTCTGCGGACCGCCCTCGGCGCCGTCCCAGCAACCCAGCTCCGCGGCGGGGTCGGCACAGAACTTGGCGCTCGTCCAGTACGCGTCGTCGTTGTTGAGCCGACTCAGCACGTCGTCGGCACCCGCCTGAGCGGCGGCGAGCGCTGCAGCGTAGTCCTGCGCGTGGCGGCTGCTGGGGATCGCGTTGACGGCGAACGCGGTGACCGTGAGGACGAACAGCGCCAGCACGAACATCGTTCCGATGACGGTGACCATGGCGAAGCCCTCGTCGGTCCGGGCCTCCGGCCGCCGGGCGCGCATCAGGCGCATCTCAGATCTCCTTGTTGAGCAGGGTCACCCTCGAGACGACCGTGGTCTCGTTGGTGCGCTTGGACGAGCTCTGGGCGGCCACCCAGACCTCCACCGCCTCGATGCTCTCGCGAGCCGTCCCCGTGACAGCCCCCCCGGCGGTGGGCAGGCTGGTGATCGCCCTGCCGGTGCTGTCGGTGTACGTGTCACCGGCAGCGAGGTAGGTGAAGAGAGGCACCACGCCTGCTCCCGACCTGAGGTTGGTGCCGATGATCCGGGTGCTGCCGGTCCCCGGCCACGTCGTACCGGTGGGGCCGGCCGCCGGCATCGTCGTCCGCAGTCGGAGCGTCCCGTCCTGCAACCAGATCTCGACCTTGCGGGGCGGCTGGTCCACCGAGGGGTAGCTGCCTCGGTTGTCCAGCGCGGCGTAGAACACCACACGGTTCTGCTGGGCGACCTCGAAAGCCACCAAGGGCCCGTCACCGTCCGGGTCCACCGCGGTCCGCAACGCCTTCGTGGTGTTCTCCAGCGCCACCTTGGCCTGCAGGCTGTCCCGTTGTCGCGACTCCGAGGCGAACACGGCACCGGTCCCCTGGACGAAGGTCATGACGAGCATGGCACCGATCACCATGAGGAGCGTCATCACGACCATGAGCTCGACGAGGGTGAAGCCCGCGTCCCGCTCGTCCACCGCAGAGGTCCCGCTCATGACGTCGTCACCACCACAGGGCTCCCGTTGTCCCAGTACTGCCCGCCGACCAGGGTCACCGGCGCACTGACCTTCCTCGTGCTGCCCTTCACGGCCTCGAACTCCCAGGTACCCGCCGGCAGCGAGATCTTGACGGCGCCGGCGTTGCTGGTGCCTGTGGTCCCGGGCAGGACGAAGCGCTCCGTCGAGCACCCGCGGTTCACGGCGGTGACGGTCCACCCGCTGTCGAACGACCCGGTGCTGCGCTTGGTGACGACGTCGACCGCCGCCAGAGGCGGCAGGCTCGCTACCGCACTGCCGCCAGGTGCCGGCGTGATCGACGCCGGCGTCGGGGGACGGGATCCGGCGCACGTCCCGGCCCAGGCCCGATAGCCGTCCTCGAAAGGGAAGACGGAGGTGCGGGCTCGCTGGTCACCGGACGCCGTCACGCAGGGCGTGCTGCCGCAGACGGGGTTGGGCTGATCCCCAACCAGGGTCGAGGTGCTGGAGAGGGTGACTCCCAGACCGGCGGGCACGACGTGCGCCGAGGTCACTCCTGGGGCGCTCGCCCGGCGCACCGTGAGCGTCACCGTCGCGGCACGGTCGTAGACGAAGCCCGGATCCTTGGTGACTTCCCCGGCAGTGACCTGGATCGGGCTGCGAGCGCTCTGCTGCAGACCGGTCCGGTCGACGTAGCCGGGGACGTTGATCGTCGCCGCGTACGCGGCACCGGGTGCGAGGCCGGAGAAGATGGCGCATCCGTCGGCCTGCGTCTCGACGGTTCGGCCGGCGAGCGTGACCGGCACGCCGCGAAGCGGCTCACCGAGCCGGTCGCTGACCGGCACCGTGACGATGCCGAGGCCGCTCTCGAGCCCCAGGATGGGCAGCGCCTTCGTCGTCTCGCTCAGCACCGGCGCGACGGCGCCCATCCCGTCCCAGGAGGCGGAGACGCGGATGCGCTTGAACGCTGCCTTGCCACTCGACCCGGAACAGGCGCTCCCCGTCCCGCCGACGGTGTCGTAGCTGGTCGTGACGTCGAGGTAGTAGCGCATGCCATCGACGTCGACCGTCTCGCGCGGGAGCCTTCCGTCCGGGATCTCTGTCGCCAGCAGACCCCGCAGGGTCTCGACCTTGCGCGCCACGAGGTTCGCCGCGACGACGCGACCCTCGTTCGCGCGAGTCGTCTTCACGGCACTGATGAGCGCCAGGCCCGTGGAGGCCGCGAGGATCATGAACAGCACGAACGCGACGAGCACCTCAGCGAGGCTGAACCCGTCGTCCTCCTGGGCTCGTCGAGCGAGCCGGTTCCGCAGGTTGCGCATGAGTGTCTCCGTGGGCGAAGGGGCGATCAGCAGCTCAGCGATCCGAGGGCACCCACCTCGACCCGGCCCTCGTCGCTGTCGTACCGGAGCTCGGTGTCGGGGAGTTGCTGGTGGCGGCCGATGACGCAGTACGCGGAGGGGGTCGCGGTGATCCTCAGGCGCGTCCACTCCCCCAGGCGGAGCCCCTCGGCGTCCAGGTGCGTACTGCTCTCCGTCGCGCCGTCGAGGTCCGTCAGGTCGTGGTTCGTTCCCGACGCCCACCCCTCGATCGCCACGGCCGTATTGCGCATGTCCTGGATGACGTTCGCCTCGTTCGCCTTGTCCCGCTGGGACAGGTACGTGGGGAGGGCGACCGCCGCGAGGATCCCGACGATGACGACGACGACCAGGATCTCGACGAGCGTGAAACCGCTCTCGCGGGTGTCGGTCATCGGTCCTCCTTCGGTAGGACGCGGGAGCGGCGCCGGCGCAGTTCGCACCGGCGCCGCTCCTGTGGCGTGCGACTGGATCAGGCGCAGGCCGAGACGGAGCCCTCGATCTTCTGCGGCTTGCCGACCGTGGAGTCGAGCTTGAAGTCGACCGCGTTGGTGGTGAGCTTGTCGTGGTTGGCGTTGATGCAGTAGCCCGTCGTGCTGGTGCCCAGGACAGCGAGGGTGACGCCGTCGGAGGTCTTGAAGGCGTAGTCGCCGGCGCCCGGGGTGGCAGCGCCGGTGCCCGTGACGGCCGCGTACGTGCCCTTGTCGGAGAAGTACGTCTCCATGACGGTGGCGGCGTTGCGCAGGTCGGACTGGGCAGCGCGCTCCCAGGCCTTCTCACGCTGGTTCAGGAAGGTCGGGATCGCGATCGCGGCGAGGATGCCGATGATGATCACGACGACCAGGAGCTCGATGAGGGTGAAGCCACCCTCGTTCTCCTCCTTGGCCTTACGGATGCGAGCGAGCATCTGCATGGTCCTTTCGAGACTGTGGTGAGCCGGCGCCGGTGGCCCCGGCTGAGGTGTGGCTCGTTGACACTGTGGTTATCGGGCCGTGGGCGCCCGGGTTGAGCCCTCGCCCGCCCGGAGTTGGAGCCGTCACCCGATCGGGTGCACGCCGTCCGCGACCGGTGTCACAGCACGACGCAGGGGGCCTGGCCGAGTGGCCGGACCCCCTGTGGCGCAACGCGTCGAGCGACTACTGGATCAGCTCGAAGATCTTGAAGATCGGCATGTAGAGGGCGACGATCATGCCACCGACCAGGCCTCCGAGGACGGCGATCATCAACGGCTCCATGAGGGCCGTCAGGGACTCCGTGGTCGCCTCCACCTCGTCGTCGTAGAAGTCGCTGAGCTTCATCAGCATCGTGTCCAGCGCGCCCGTGTCCTCACCGACGGCGAGCATCTGCACGACCATCGAGGGGAAGACCTTGTGGTTCTCCAGCGGACCGGCGAGCGACTCGCCGTTGCGCACGCTGACCTGGACATCCCGTACGGCCTTGGCCAGCACCTCGTTGCCCGTCGTGTCGGCCACGATGTCGAGGGCCTGCAGGATGGGCACGCCGGCCCGGACCATGGCGCCGAGGTTGCGCGCGAAGCGGCTGAGGGCGACCTTGCGGAACAGCTCGCCGAACACCGGTGTCTTGAGCTTGAGGGGGTCGACGGCGTTCCTGACCCCCTGCCTGTTCTTGATCCTCGACCACACCACGGCCAGGACGACCAGGGTGACCACGGTGGTCGGCGCGAACCAGGCCATCTGCTCGCTGAGGAAGACGAGCACCTTCGTCGGCGCGGGCAGCTCCCCTCCGAAGTCGTCGAACATCTTCGCGAAGACCGGGACGATGAAGATGAGCATCCCGCCGACCGCGAGCACGGCCATGATCAGCACCACGACGGGGTACGTCATCGCCGACTTGATCTTGCCGCGCAGCTTGACCTCGGCCTCGAAGTTGTCGGCGAGCTGGAGCAGCACCGTGTCGAGGAAGCCCCCGACCTCGCCGGCCCGGCACATGTTCACCATGAGCGGTGGGAAGACGTTGGGGTGCTTGGCGAGGGCGACGGAGAGGGCGGCGCCGGTCTCGACGTCCTGACGCACCTCCCCCAGCACCTTGGCCAGCCCGGTGCTCTCGGTCTGCTCGGCCAGGATGGTCAGCGCCCGCATCAGCGACAGGCCGGAGCTGATCATCGTCGCGAACTGGCGCGACATGATCGCCAGGTCCTTGAGCTTGACCCGGTTGCCGCCGGGCAGCGTCAGCTCCCGGTTCATCCCCTGCCCGGTCTCCTTGACCGACAGGGGGGCGTAGCCCATGCCCTTGAGCCGGGTCACGAGCGCCGCCTCGTTGGCGGCCTCGAGCTTGCCCGTGACCGTCTGACCGCGACGGTCGCGGACGGCGTACTCGTAGGTCTTCGTCGCAGTAGCCATTGACCCGCTCCTCAGCCTCGGCCGGTCAGCCGGTTGAAGTCCTCGACGTGGTGGCACTTCTCGAGGCCGTGCTCGTAGGTGATCTTGCCGATGCGCACGAGCTCGGCCAGGTGCTGGTCGAGGGTGTGCATCCCGTGCTGCGCCCCGGCCTGCATGGCCGAGTAGATCTGGTGCGTCTTGCCCTCGCGGATGAGGTTGCGGATCGCCGGGGTGGCGACGAGCACCTCCGTGGCGACCACTCGGCCGCGACCGTCCGCCGTCTTGCACAGGGTCTGGCAGACGATGCCCTGGATGGCGCCCGCGAGCATGACCCGCACCTGCTGCTGCTGGTCGGCCGGGAACACGTCGATGACGCGGTCGATCGTCTGCGCGGCGTCCTGGGTGTGCAGGGTCGCGTAGACCAGGTGGCCGGTCTCGGCGGCGGTCAGCGCGACGGAGATCGTCTCCAGGTCCCGCATCTCGCCGACGAGGATGATGTCGGGGTCCTGTCGCAGCACGTGCTTGAGCGCGCTGGCGAAGGACCGCGTGTCCTCCCCCACCTCGCGCTGGTTCACCAGGCAGCTCTTGTGCCGGTGCAGGAACTCGATCGGGTCCTCGACGGTCATGATGTGGTCGTGCCGGGTCCGGTTGGCCAGGTCGACCAGGGACGCGAGCGTCGTGGACTTGCCGGACCCCGTGGGCCCGGTGACGAGCACCATCCCCCGCGGCAGGCCGGCGAAGTTGCTGACCGCCGGCGGGACACCGAGGTCCTCCAGCGGCTTGATCTCGTAGGGGATCATGCGCATCGCCGCACCGAGCGACTCGCGCTGCTGGTACAGGTTGACGCGGAACCGCGCCCGGCCCGGCAGCGCGTAGGCGAAGTCCAGCTCGAGCTCCTCCTCGAACCGCTCCCGCTGCTTCTGCGTGAGGATCGCGTAGAGCACCCGCTGCAGGACGCCCGGCGTCAGCTTCGGGTACTGCTCGAGCGCCTGCAGGCCACCGCGCACGCGCACCATCGGGTGCGCGCCGTTGGTCAGGTGCAGGTCGGAGGCGCCCATGTCGAGCATCACCCCGAGCACCTCGGCGAGGTTCATGTCCCCCTCGCCGACCTGGGTCTCGGTCGTGGACCGCGCGTAGCTGCCGGCCGGCGCGGCGCTCTCCTCCAGGCCCACGTGGGTCGGCGCCGGCGGCGCGGGCCGCTGCGCGGCCCGGGTGGCCGGGGCAGGGGCGACGGGGGCGGTGTGGGCAGGGGCGGAGGGGCCCGCAGCCTGCGCCGCGTACGACGCCGTCGGCGCCTGCGCGGGCGTGCCCGCGGTCACCGGCGGCATCCCGGTCGGCGCACCGCCGGGGGTGCCGAGCGACGGGTAGGAGGACGGCGTCGGGCCGGGCGACGGCGCCGCGTGGTGACCGCCGCCGTGGGTGGCGCTGAAGAACTCGCTCGCGGCGCTGGAGGGCACGCCCGTGCCGTCCTCGCGGAAGGCGAAGTGCTCGGGGGTGTACCCCTGGCCGCCCGCCCTGCCCTGGTTGGCCGTGTCCACGGCGCTCCCCTCGTTCTGCCTGCCCTCGTGCGTGGCTCGGTCGTGACCTGCTGCTGCGCGGTCGGCGCACGGTCCGCCTGCGGACCGGACGCGCTGCCCGTGCCTGACCATCGGGACGGCCGCGTCCCGTCTTGAGGCGCGGGGACCGGACCGGCCCCCGGCTCCGGGGCCGTCACCCGTCCGGCGCAGTGGCGCGGCAGGGACCACCCGGCGTCGTCGTCGGGCGCCGTCAGCGTTCGGCGAGGCCCTCGAGCACCCGGCCCAGCGAGTCGGGCTCCAGGACCTTGCGCTCGGCCGCGTCGACGACCGCACCGGCCTCCGCGGACGCCGCCGGGCGGCGGCGCACCGTCAGCCCCGGTCCCTTCGCCGGCCTGCGACGACCGTGCACCAGGGCGCTGGCCTGGGGGGACAGCTCCGTCATCACCACGTCGGGTCGTCCGAGCAGGTAGCCCTGGGCCATCGCGGCGCGGGAGCCGGAGACCGTCCACAGGTCCTCGGCGCCCTCGACGACGGTCACGACGACGTCCGCCCCGAGCTCCTGGCCGTACCGGGCGATCGAGTGCGCGAGCTCGGCGCGGGCCACGTCCGTGGCACCACCCTCGAGGCCCGACCGCACCTTCACGACGTCCGGTCGCACCTGCTGCAGCGACGTCAGCGCCTGCTCCCAGGGGCCGACGTGCACGGCCACCAGCACGCCCAGCCGGCGCAGCGGGGCGAGCACGTCGACCAGCCCCGTGACGTCGCCCAGCGGCAGCGGGTCGGTGATCTCCAGCAGCAGCCGGCGGGCGTCGTCCCCGGTGCCGGACAGCATCTCGGTGGTGCGCGGGTCGGCCACGGCAGCCAGCGACAGGTTGACGGCGAGGAAGCGCGAGCGGGGCACCGAGGGCAGCCGCTCGACCGCGTGCCGGACGACGACCAGCTCCAGCTCGACGCCGAGACCGCGGTCCCGGGCGTGCTCGAACCACACCCGCGGGTCCTGCGACCCGGGCAGGCGGGTGAGCGCCTCGTACCCGACCAGCTCGCCCCGCTCGAGGTCGACGATCGGCTGGTACACCAGGCTGAGCAGGTGGGGGTGGGCGAGGACCTCGTCCACCAGGTCCACGGGGTGCTCGGCCCTCGGCTGCGTCGTCACGTGCTCCTCACCACCCTGCTCGTCGGTCCTGACGACCGGTCCTGGTGGCCGGTCCGTGGTGGGCGGCCCCGGTGGCCGGCCCTGCTGGTGCGTGCCCGTCGTCACGCGACGACGCGCAGGATCTCCTCGATCGAGGTCACGCCGTCGATGACCTTGTGCCAGCCGTCGTTGCGCAGGGACACCATCCCCTGGCGCTGCGCGACGGAGGCGATCTCGGCGGCCGACGCGCGTGCCACGGCCAGCCGTTCGAGGTCCTCGGTCACCGTCATCACCTCGTGCAGCGCCAGCCGGCCCTTGTAGCCGGTCTTCGCGCACGCCGGGCAGCCGACGGGACGGAACAGCTCGGGCACCGGCTCCCCCGGCAGCCACGGGAACTGCGCCGCGGCGAGCTCCTGCTCGGTCGGCTGGTACGGCTCCTTGCACTTGCCGCACAGGCGGCGCGCGAGGCGCTGCGCCAGCACGGCGTCCAGCGCCGACCCGACGAGGAAGGGCTCGATGCCCATCTCGGTGAGCCGGGTGACCGCGGACGGCGCGTCGTTGGTGTGCAGGGTCGAGAGCACGAGGTGCCCGGTGAGGGCCGCCTCGACGGCGATCTGCGCGGTCTCGTGGTCGCGGATCTCGCCGATGAGGACGACGTCGGGGTCCGATCGCAGGATGGAGCGCAGTGCGCTGGCGAACGTCAGGCCGGCCTTGGCGTTGACCTGCACCTGGTTGATGCCGGGCAGCCGGTACTCGACGGGGTCCTCGACGGTGATGACGTTGATCTCCGGCCTGCTGACCAGGTTGAGCGTCGCGTACAGCGTCGTGGACTTGCCGGAGCCGGTCGGCCCGGTCACCAGGATCATCCCGTAGGGCTTGGTGAACGAGGTCTCGAAGCGGCGGAAGTTGTCGTCGGTGAACCCCAGGTCCGCGAGGTCGAGCCTCGCCGTGGAGTTGTCCAGGATCCGCATGACGACCTTCTCGCCCCACACCGTCGGCAGGCTGGCCACCCGCAGGTCGACCTTCTTGCCGTGCGCGTTGACGGACAGCCGGCCGTCCTGCGGCTTGCGCCGCTCGGCGATGTCCATCTCCGCCATGATCTTCAGCCGGCTGATCACGCCGGACTGGATCTGCTTGGGCGAGCGCATCACCTCGTGCAGCACGCCGTCGATGCGGTACCGGACCCGCAGCTCGTGCTCGCCCGGCTCGATGTGGATGTCCGATGCGCGGTCCTGGACGGCCTGGGTGATGAGCAGGTTGACGTACTTGACGATCGGGGCGTCCTCGACGATCTCCCGCACGTGGGAGAGCTCGTCCTCGTCGTGCTCGGACTCCAGGGCGTTGGTGATGTCGTCCAGGTCGGCGTCGGCGCGGCAGTACCGGTTGATCGCGTTGAGGAGGTCGTCGCGGGTGGCGACGACGGGGCGCACGTCCATCCCGGTGAAGGACCGGATGTCGTCCAGCGCGAACACGTTGCCCGGGTCGGCCATCGCCAGCACGAGCCGGCCGTCGTCGTAGCCGACGGGCAGGACGGTGTGCCGCCGGCAGACGGCCGCGGTCACGCGCGCGACGGCGGAGCCGTCCACGGGGTGGTCGGTGAGGTCGACGAACTCCAGGCCGATCTGCTGGGCCAGCGACGCCACGAGCTGGGCCTCGGTGAGCACCCCGTGCTCGACGAGGATCCGGCCGAGCGGGCGGCCGACCCGGTGGTGCTCGTCGAAGGCGGCCGTCAGCTGGCTCTCGGTGACGAGCCCCTCCTCCAGCAGGATGTCGCTGAGCTGCTTCACACCCGCGCTCACGAGTCCCCCGTCCCGCGGCCGGGGCGGGCTGTGCTCCTCACCATGGACCTCTCATCGGCTCGTGGTGGTCCGGACTTGACCACCGTCTGCCGGGCGCGAGGTGCCGGTGCGCGCCCCCGACCGGCGCCCCACTCCGGGCGACCTCCCATCGGCGGGCGCGGCCGGTTCGTGAGCGGTTCCGCGGTCCCGCGTGCCGGGACGCCGGGTGCCGGGACGCCGGGTGCCGGGACGCCGGGTGCCAAGACGCCGGGTGACCGCCGTCAGCCGGCGGAGCGGGCGGCGGCCGCCTCGTGCAGCGCCTCGCGCATGGCGCCGACGGGTGCCGGGCGGCCGGTCATCAGGGTGACCTGGGCCGCCGCCTGGTGGAGCAGCATCTCCGCGCCGTCCACGACCTCCCCGCGACGGGCGACCCAGGCCGTGGCCAGGCGCGTGGGCCACGGGTCGTAGACGACGTCCAGGAGCAGCGGACCGGAGGTCGGGGCCGTCCCCCGGGCCAGGTCGTCGGCGAGGGCGTCCGCGGCACCGGCGGGCACGGTGGAGACCACCACGTCGGCCGACAGCGCCTCCCAGGCGTCCTCCCACGGCGAGACGGTGGCCTGGACGCCGAGCCGCTCCGCGGCCTCCCGCAGCTTGCGCGAGCGCCCGCGGGAGCGGACGTAGACCGTCGGGGTGCGGCACCCCAGCTCGGCCAGCGCGGCGACGGCGGAGACGGCGGTGGCCCCGCCGCCGAGCACGCAGCCCCAGGACACCCGGTCCGCGCCGGCGTCCCGCAGCGCGGCCGCGACGCCGTGCACGTCGGTGTTGTCGCCGCGGCGGCGCCCCCCGTGCAGGAGGACGGTGTTGACGACCCCAGTGGCCTCGGCGACGGGCGACAGCTCGTCGCACAGCGGCAGGACCCGGCGCTTGAGCGGCATCGTGACGGACAGCCCCGCCCACGTGTCGTCCAGCCCGTCGAGGTGGGCGGCGAGGTCGTCCTCGGTGACGTCGACCGCCTCGTACGTCCAGTCCGCGAGCCCGAGCGCGCGGTAGGCCGCCGTGTGCAGCGCCGGGGACAGCGAGTGCGACACGGGGTGGCCCAGCACCGCGGCGCGGTGCCGTGGGTTCCCGGTCGCCTCCTCGTCGGCGGGGGGCCCGTCGGCCCGGCCCGCCGTGGCTGCGTCGCTCACCCGTTCTCCCGCAGCCACTGGCGGAACAGCTCGACGTTCTCGGCGTGCCCTGCCTCGGTCTCGGCGAAGCGGGTCTCCCCCGTGCCGGGGTCGACGGTGACGAAGAACAGCCAGGGACCGGGCTCGGGGTTCAGCGCGGCCGTCAGGGCCGCCTCGCCGGGTGAGTTGATGGGTCCGGGTGGCATCCCCGCGTACAGGTACGTGTTGTACGGCGAGTCGGTCGCGCGGTCCTCGGCGGTGGTGGTGATCCCGCCCTTGCCGGTCGCGAAGTTCACCGTGGAGTCCATCTGCAGCTTCATGCCGCGGGCGAGCCGGTTGTCGATGACGGTGGAGATGCGCGCCATGTCCTCGGGCGTGCGGCCCTCCGCCTCGATGATGCTGGCCTTGACGAGGACCTCCCGCTGGCGGTCGGCGGGCACCCCGACGGTGCGCATCGCCTCGCCGTGGCGCGCCACCATCGCGGCCAGGACCTCGACGGGGGTGACGTCGGGGTCGAACTCGTAGGTCGCCGGGAAGAGGTACCCCTCGGGGTCGCCACCGGCCTCGGCGGGCAGGCCCACCGCCGGGTCGGCGGCCGCCTGCCGCAGCTGGTCGGCGCTGAACCCCGTGGCGGCCGTGATCTGCTCGAACGTCTCGTCCACGTCCAGGCCCTCGGGCACCTGCACCCGCACGGAGACCTTGGACGCAGGGTCCAGGAGGAGCTGGAGCGCGTCGGCGGCGGCCATCTCCTGGCGCAGCAGGTACGTCCCGGGCTGGATGCTGCCGGCACGGGGCTCGTCGCGGGCGGCGTCGACGAAGGCGTCCGCGGTGAGCACCACGCCCGCCTCGGCGAGCGTGCGGCCGATCGCTCGACCGGAGTCACCCGCCTGGACCTGGACCTGCGCCTCGCCCGTGCCCGGTCCGGGGTAGTCCTTGGGTGCGGTCCACTCCTCCACCAGCGGCCGCACGAACCCCACGACCACCCACGCGGCCGCGGCGAACAGGACGGCGCACACGGCCAGGACGGTGACCGTGCGCCGGCGACGCGTGCGCCGGCGACGCCGGCGCTGGCGCTCCTCCTCGCGACGGCTGCCCCGGCTCCCGGGCAGCTCGGACAGCGACAGCTCCGTCATCCGTGCCGGTCCTCCTGTGCTGGGTCCTCGACCGGAGGTCCCGGCCGCGGGCCGGGGTCGACGGGCGACCCCGGTGGCCGCCCCGACGCCTTCTCGGCGTCGACGGCGGTCTGCAGCACCAGCACGGCGGCGACCTGGTCGACCACCGGACGGTGCCTGCGTCCCCCGACCCCCGCGTCGTGCAGCACCCGGTGGGCGCCGACCGTGCTGAGGCGCTCGTCGACGAGGCGCACCGGCACCGGTGCGACACGCCGCGCGAGCCGCACAGCGTAGTCACGGGCGGCCTGCGCCGCTGCCCCCTCCTGCCCGCTGAGGGAGCGGGGCAGGCCCACGACCACCTCGACGGCGTCCCGCTCGGCCACCACGTCGGCCAGCTCGGCCAGGTCGCGGCCGCGCCGGGCGTCGCGGCGCAACGTCGCCACCGGGGAGCACAGCAGCCCGTCGGGGTCGCAGGCGGCGACGCCGACCCGCACGGAGCCGACGTCCACGGCCACGCGTGCGCCCCGGCGCCAACCGGCCGGGGTCCCGGCCGCGGGGCTCCCCTGGTCGCCGTCCACGCTGCGCGTCATGAGCCCGCCCTCACCGGGAGGTGACGGCCTGCCCCACCGCGTGCTCGACCTGCGCCAGCGCGTCGGCGACCTTCGCGGGGTCGCTGCCCCCGCCCTGCGCGACGTCGTCCTTGCCCCCGCCACCGCCTCCGAGGACGCCGGCGGCGACCTTGACGAGCGCGCCCGCCTTGACACCCCAGCGACGGGCCTCCTCGTTGGTCGCGACGACGACGGCGGGGCGCTCCTTGGCCACCCCGGCGACCGCGACCACGACCGGCCGGTCACCGCCGAGGCGCCCCCGCACGTCCAGGGCGAGCGTGCGCAGGTCGTCGCCGCCGGACACGGCGCCGGCGTCGTGGCCGACGAAGGAGACGCCGAAGACGTCCCGGGCACCGGAGGCCAGGCCCCCCGCGGCAGCCAGCAGCCGCTCGGTGCGCGCCCGGGCGATCTCGCGGTCGGCGTCCTTGAGCTGGGCGACCAGGCCCGCCACCCGGTCGGTGAGCTCCTCGGGCCGGACCTTGAGCATCGTCGTGAGCTGCCCGACGAGGGCGTGCTCGCGGGCGAGGAAGTCGTAGGCGTCGGTGCCGACGAGGGCCTCGACGCGCCGCACGCCGGACCCGATGGAGGACTCCCCGAGCAGCTTGACCAGGCCGAGCTGGCCGGAGCGCTGGGCGTGGGTGCCTCCGCACAGCTCCCTGGCCCAGTCCCCGACGGACACGACCCGCACCTCGTCGCCGTACTTCTCGCCGAACAGCGCCATCGCGCCGACGTCGAGCGCCTGCTGCTGGGTCATCACCTCGGCGTGGACCTCGAGGTCGTCGGCGAGCAGCGCGTTCACCCGGTGCTCGACCTCGTCCAGCACGGACGGCGGCACGGCCGCGTTGGCGCTGAAGTCGAACCGGAACCGGCCGGGCGCGTTCTCCGACCCGGCCTGGGTGGCGGTGTCGCCGAGGGCCTCGCGGATCGCCTTGTGCACCATGTGCGTGGCGGTGTGGGCCCGGCTGATCGCCTTGCGCCGGTCCGTGTCGACGAGGGACTGCACGGGGGCGCCGACGGTGACCTCGCCGCTGACGACGCGGGCGCGGTGCACGATGAGACCGGTGATGGGCGACTGGACGTCCTCGACCTCGACGAGGGCCTCGGTGCCGTTCGCCCGCACGAGGACGCGGCCGGCGTCGGCGAGCTGCCCGCCACCCTCGGCGTAGAAGGGGGTGCGGTCCAGGACGAGCTCGACGTCGTCACCCGCGCGGGCCGCGGGCACCGCCACGCCGTCGACGAGCAGCCCCGCCACGGAGCCCTCGGAGGCGAACTCCCGGTACCCGGTGAACTCGACGGGCCGCCCGAGGCCGTCGGCGACACCGCGGTAGGCGCTGGTGTCGGCGCGACCGGTCCTCTTGGCGCGGGCGTCGGCCTTGGCGCGCTCGCGCTGCTGGGTCATCAGCCGGCGGAAGCCCTCGGCGTCGACCTGCACGCCCTGCTCGGCCGCCATCTCCAGGGTCAGGTCGATGGGGAAGCCGTAGGTGTCGTGCAGCTGGAAGGCCTGCTCGCCGGTGAGCGCGGTCGCCCCCGACTGCTTGGCGCGGGTCACCGCGGTGTCGAGGATGGTCGTGCCGGCCGACAGGGTGCGGCGGAACGCCTCCTCCTCCGCGTACGCGATCTGGGAGATGCGGCCGAAGTCGGTCTCCAGCTCGGGGTAGGAGGCCTTCATCCGGTCCCGGGACACGGGCAGCAGCTCGGGCAGGGTCGGCGCGTCGACGCCGAGCAGCCGCATCGAGCGGACGGCGCGTCGCAGCAGCCGTCGCAGCACGTACCCGCGGGCGTCGTTGGACGGGGTCACCCCGTCGCCGATGAGCATCAGCGCGCTGCGGACGTGGTCGGCGACGACCCGCAGCCGGACGTCGTCCTCGTGCCCGCCGGGTGCGCCGTAGCGCCGGCCGGACAGCTCCGAGGCCCGCTCGATGACCGGGTAGACCTCGTCGATCTCGTAGAGGTTGTCGACGCCCTGGAGCAGGTAGGCGACGCGCTCGAGGCCCATCCCGGTGTCGATGTTCTGCTTCGGCAGGGGCTGGACGACCCGGAAGTCCTCCTTGGACCGGACGTCCGCCAGCTCGTACTGCATGAAGACGAGGTTCCAGATCTCCAGGAACCGGTCCTCGTCGACGACGGGCCCGCCGTCCCGGCCGTGCTCGGGGCCCCGGTCGACGTAGATCTCGCTGCACGGACCGCCCGGGCCGGGCTGGCCGGTGTGCCAGTAGTTGTCCTTCTTGCCCCGCCGCTGGATGCGCTGGTCGGGCAGCCCCGCGATCCGGCGCCACAGCGCGGCGGCCTCGTCGTCGTCCTCGTAGACGGTGACCCAGATCCTGTCGGGGTCGAAGCCGTACCCGCCGTGGTGCTGCTCGGTGGTGACGAGCTCCCAGGCGTACTCGATCGCCCCGGCCTTGAAGTAGTCGCCGAACGAGAAGTTGCCGTTCATCTGGAAGAACGTGCCGTGCCGCGTGGTCTTGCCGACCTCCTCGATGTCGAGGGTGCGCACGCACTTCTGCACGCTGGTGGCCCGCGCCCACGGCGGGGTCTCCTGCCCGGTGAGGTACGGGATGAACGGCACCATGCCGGCGACGGTGAACAGCAGCGTCGGGTCGGGCGAGATGAGGGACGCGCTCGGGACGACGGTGTGCCCCTTGCCCTCGAAGTACGTCAGCCAGCGGCGGCGGATCTCCGCGGTCTCCATGGCGTGATTCTCCCTGGTGGGGACGGGGCGGACCGCACGGGGCCCGGTGGGCGCGGCTCCGACCGCCCACCCGGACCCGGCGGGCCGGGTGGACGGTCGGGGCGGTTCGGTCAGTCGCGGGTGGGGTTCTCGATCAGGCGCCGGGCCTCCTCGGGGTCGACGACCCCGGCGTCCACCCCGAGCGCCACGCGGAGCTCCTCCTCGCGCTGCTCCATGCCCTCGCGGACGGCGTCGGCGAACTCGCGCAGGCCGTCGCCGAGCGAGGCGAGCCCCGAGGCCACGCCCTCCGGCGTGTAGGCCTGGGCGGTCTGCGTCACCTTGCGGACGACGAGGACGCCGGCGGCTGCGCCCAGGGCGATCCAGAAGAGGCGGCCCACGTCATCGCCTCCCGCGGACGCGGCCGGCACCGGCGCGACGGCCCTGCATGGCCTGGCGGACACCGAAGGTGAAGGCGGCGACCTTGACCACCGGCGACCCGAGGGTGGCGGCGAACAGCGCGGTCAGCGCGCTGACGTTCGTGGCGACCTGGGCGGCGTTCGTCGTGATGGTGTCGACCTTGACCAGCTGCTCGTTGGTGTGGCTGACCGTCGTGGTGACCTCGGTGAGGAGGGGGTGGGTGTCGTCGGCGATCCGCCGGATCGTCTCCGTCGTCGTGTCGACCGTCCGGCCCAGCTTCCACAGCGGTCGTGCCAGGAACCCGACGAGCGCGACGAACGCGATCGCGGCGATGAGGCCGGCGACGTCTCCGAGATCCATCAGCCCTCACTTCGGTACCGGGTGCAGTGCTCGGTGACCCTACCGCGCGCAGGACCCCACCACCGTGGCGACGTCGCCGACGACCGGCACCTCCTGGCGCCCGGGCGCCCGCAGCACCTCGACGTGCCGTCCGTCCGGGAGCACGAGGCGGTGGACGACGGCCTGCCGCGCCAGGGCGCGCCCGGTACGGCAGCCGCTGGCGGTCATGGCGTCTCCCGCCGTGGGCGGTGACGGCACCGAGAGTTAGGTTAGCCTTACTTCACATGGGACCCGATGCGGCCGAGACGGTCGCCACGCTGCTGGCCGGGCAGGCCACCGCGACCGTGACCTCCCGCCCGACCGGTGCGCAGGTCGCGGCCGAGCCGGCCCTGGCACCGGACGGCACCCCCCTGCTCGTCGTCCGCGGCGGCGACCTCACCCGGCTGGGCCTGCACGTCGGCGAGGACGACGTCGCCGTGCGCGTCGACCTGACCTCCTGCGCGCCGCTCCCGGACCTCACGCTGCCGCGCGCCCACGCCGTCCTCGCCGGCTGGGCCACGCCGCGCCCGGTCAGCGAGATCGCCCGCTGGCTCGGGGCGCGCGCCGTCACCGGGGACCTCGCCGGGCTGCACCGCACCTGGCCCGACGCGCGGCTCCTCGCGCTCGACCCGGCGGAGGTGACCCTGCACTGGGCGCACGGGTGCACGGACGTCGACCCCGGCGACCTGGCGACGGCCGAACCCGACCCGCTGGCTCCGCGCGAGGGCGAGGCGCTGCAGCGCGTCCAGGCGGAGCACGGCGACGGGCTGCTCGGCCTCGTCCGCTCCACCGGCTCCGCGCGGCCCGCGACGGGCGACCGTCCCCTCGACGTCTCGGTCGCGGTCGCCGTCCGCGCCGTCGGCCTGGACCGGTGGGGGGTGACGCTGCGCTGCCTGCTCGCCCCCGGGCGCGAGCGCTCGCTGCGGATGCCGTTCCCCGCGCCGGTGCGCTCGGTCGACGAGGCCGTCGCCACCCTCGGCCTGCTGCTGGCCCGGCACGAGTGCTGCCCCGTCGCCCGGGCGCGCGGCTGACCTCGACCGACCTGACCGGTCGCCCCTCAGCCGTCGAGGATCTGGCGCAACCGCTCCAGCCTCGCCGCGACGTCCCGCTCGAACCCCCGGTCCGTCGGCACGTAGTACCGGCGCCCGACCACCTCGTCCGGCGCGTACTGCTGGGCGGCGACCCCGTGCGGCTCGTCGTGCGCGTACCGGTAGCCCGCGCCGTGCCCGAGCTGGCGGGCCCCCGGGTAGTGCGCGTCGCGCAGGTGCGCCGGCACCTGCCCCACCCGGCCGGCCCGCACGTCCGCGAGGGCCGCGTCGACCGCGGTGTACGCGGCGTTGGACTTCGGCGCGGTCGCGACGTGCACGACGGCCTGAGCCAGGACGATCCGGGCCTCGGGCATCCCGATGAGCTGCACGGCCTGCGCCGCGGCCACCGCGGTCTGCAGGGCACTCGGGTCGGCCATCCCGACCTCCTCCGAGGCGGCGATGACCAGCCGGCGCGCGATGAACCGGGGGTCCTCGCCCGCCTCCACCATCCGGGCCAGGTAGTGCAGGGCCGCGTCGACGTCGGAGCCGCGCAGGGACTTGATGAACGCGCTGGCCACGTCGTAGTGCTGGTCGCCGTCCCGGTCGTAGCGGACGGCGGCGACGTCCAGAGCCCGCTCGGCGTGGGCGAGGGTGACCCGCACGGGCAGCTCACCACCGGCGTCCACCGCCGCGGCACCGGCGGCCGCCTCCAGGGCGGTCAACGCCCGGCGGGCGTCACCTCCCGCGAGGCGCACCAGGTGGTCCAGCGCCTCGTCGTCCGCGACCACCTCCCCCGCCAGCCCCCGCTCGTGCGCCATCGCCCGCTCGAGCACGGCGCGGACGTCGTCGGCCCCCAGCGCCCGCAGCGTCAGCACCAGGGAGCGCGACAGCAGCGGTGAGACCACGGAGAACGACGGGTTCTCCGTGGTGGCGGCCACGAGGACCACCAGGCCGTTCTCCACCCCGGGGAGCAGCGCGTCCTGCTGCGCCTTGGTGAAGCGGTGGATCTCGTCGAGGAACAGCACGGTCCGGCGCCGGTACAGGTCCCGGGTGTCACGCGCGCGCTCCATCACCTGGCGGACGTCCTTGACCCCCGCGGTGATCGCGCTCAGCTCGACGAACTCCGCGCCGGTCGCGCGGGAGACCACGTGCGCCAGCGTCGTCTTGCCCGTGCCGGGAGGGCCCCAGAGGACCACCGACGACGGGCCCGCCCGCCGGACCCGTCCCTGCGCCGGCCCGCCGGACAGCCCCTCGACCAGCCGGCGCAGCGGCGAGCCCGCCACCAGCAGGTGCTGCTGGCCGGCGACCTCGTCCAGGGTCCGGGGCCGCATCCGCACCGCCAGCGGCGCGGCGGAGGGTGCGAGCGCGTCCCCGGCGGCGCCCGGGTCCAGGTCCGCGTCGGCGTCGGCGGAGAAGTCGGCGGAGAACAGGTCCGGCACCGCCTCAGGCTAACGGCGCCCGCCGACGGACCCGCGCCGCGCGTCCGGACCGCGGGTGGGACGCTGGACGCCGTGCTCGCCTCGCTCGGTCGCCGGATCGCCGACCACCCGCTGCTCGTCCTGCTGACCTGGGCGGCCCTCGTCACCGGCGGGGCGCTGGCGTCCACCGGCGTCGTCGGTGACGGCCTGTTCGACCGGCTGGAGCAGGGGGAGCCCAGCGTCCCCGGGGAGGCCTCGCAGGGCCGGGCGCTGCTCGAGGCGGCCGAGCAGGACGGGCCCTCGCTCACCCTGCTGCTCGACGGCGTCGCCCCGGACGACCCGGCGCTCGCCGCCCCGCTGCAGCGCGCCCGCGCCGACCTGACCGCCCGGGACGACGTCGCCTCCGTCGTCGACCCCACGGCGCTGCCGGCGGCCGACCCGCGGGCCGCCGCGCTCGTCGCCGAGGACGGCCGCGGCGTCCTCGTCACCGCCACGGTGGCGGGTGACCTCACCGCCGCCGAGCAGGACGCCGCGCTCGCGGCCGTCGAGGAGCGGCTCGACGAGCTGGGGGCGCAGGTGGAGGCGGCCGTCCCGGGAGCCGACGGCCAGGTCGGCGGGTTCACGATCGTGTTCGAGACGGTGACCCACCAGGTCGAGGCCGACCTGCGCACCGGTGAGGCCGTCGCGCTGCCGGTCAGCCTGCTCGTGATGGTCGTCGTCTTCGGCGGCTTCCTCGCCGCCGGGATGCCGGTGGTGGGCGCCCTGGCCTCGATCGTGGGGGCGCTGACGGCGCTGCTGGGGGCCTCGTACGTGCTCGACCTGGACGCCACCGTGGTGTCGGTGGTGTCGGTGCTCGGGCTCGGCCTGTGCATCGACTACGGGCTGCTCATGGCCAGCCGGTTCCGCGAGGAGCTGCGCGACCACCACGGCGCGAGCGTGCGGCACGCGCTGGCCGCGACCCTCGACACCGCAGGGCGGACGGTCCTGTACTCCGGCGTCACCGTCGCGATCAGCCTGTGCGGGCTGCTCGTCTTCACCGCGCCCATCCTGCGCGCCGTCGGCGCCGCAGGCGTCAGCGTCGTGGTGGTCGCCCTGCTCGTGGCACTCACGCTGGTGCCCGCGCTGATGGCCCTCGCCGGCCAGCGGATGGTGCGGCCCGGGGTGGCCGCCCGCGTCCCCGGCCTGCGCTCCCTCGTGCGACGGCTCGGGGACGTCCCACCGGCCGAGGGCGTCTTCTCCCGGCTCGCCCGCGGGGTGCAGCGCCACCCGTGGCTGGTCGCCGTCGGCGTCGTCGCGGTGCTCGCCGGCGCCGCCAGCCCCGTCGCGTCGATGCAGCTGCGCAGCTCGGGGGTCGAGCTGCTGCCCGTGGACGCGCCGGACCGGCAGTTCTTCGACCGACTCGACGAGCGCTTCCCCCTGACCTCCTCCCCCGACCTGCAGGTCGTCGGCCGCGCTGGCCCGGACGCGATGGGCGAGGTGGCCGAGCTGGCCGCCGGCCTCGACGGCGTCGAGCGGGTCGACCCGCCCCGTCCCGTGGACGCCGAGCACTCCGTGGTCGGCGTCCACGTCCTCGGGGACCCGGCCGGCGAGTCGGCGCGCGACGTCGTCGACCGGCTGCGGGACGCCGACCCCGGGTACCGGACCTGGGTGACCGGCTCGACGGCCGGGCTGGTCGACTTCACGCGGGCCACCGCGGAGCGCGCGCCGGCCGCCGTCGGCCTCGTCGTCCTGGCCACGTTCGTCCTGCTGTTCCTCATGACCGGCTCCGTGCTCGTCCCCCTCAAGGCGCTCGTGATGAACGTCGCGTCGCTCGGCGCCTCGCTCGGGGTGCTCGTCTGGGTCTTCCAGCAGGGGCACCTCGAGGGCGTCCTGGGCTTCACCTCCGAGGGCGGCATCGAGACCGTCATCCCGCCGCTGGTGCTGGCCTTCGGCTTCGGCCTGGCGATGGACTACGAGGTGTTCCTGCTCGCGCGGATCAAGGAGTACCGCGACGCCGGCCTGCCCAGTGAGGAGGCCGTGGTGGCGGGGCTGCAACGGTCAGGTCGGATCATCACGTCCGCCGCCCTGATCATCGTGGTGGTCTTCACCGGCTTCGTGGCCGGTGAGCTGCTCGTCATCAAGCAGACCGGCGTCGCGTTGGCCGTGGCGGTGGCCGTGGACGCCACCCTCGTGCGCATGCTCCTCGTGCCCGCCACGATGACGCTGCTCGGTGAGTGGAACTGGTGGGCGCCGGGGCCGCTGCGCCGCCTGCACGACCGGATCGGCGTCCGGCACTAGGTGCCGTTGCCGTCGAACCACCCGCGCCGCTGCGCCAGGACGCCGGCCTCGAACCTGCTGTCCGCGCCCAGCACCCGCATCCCCTCGGCGACCAGGCGCCGGACCGTGCGCACGGACGTGTCCAGCCGCCGGGCGACGCTGTCGTCCTTGAGCCCCTGGGCGAGGAGACGGAAGACCTCGCGCACCCGCGCCCCGTCCGCGGCGTCCTCGCCACCGGCGGCCGGCTCGTCCGTCGGCAGCTCCACCGGGACCCCGGCGGCCCACAGGTCGGCGAGCAGGAGCCGGACGGGGTGCAGCAGCCCGTTGTCCCGGACCACCCAGGCGCCCACCCGCACGGACGCCGGGTCGCACGGCAGGACCGCGCAGGCGTCGTCGACCAGGACGCACTGCAGCGGCGGCCGCGGGTGGACCCGCACTCGCGCCCCGTGCCGCACGCGCTCGGTCAGCAACCCGAGGACCTCGGCGTCCGACCCGACGGCGGCGGGGACCACGGTGCGGATCTCCACACCGCGCCGCATCGCCAGGCGGTCGGCGTCCAGGCTGTCGCGGACGCCGGCAGCGGCAGGGACCCGCGGCAGCACGGTCAGGACGCTGCTCACCGCCGTCTCGGCCATCCGGCGGACCAGCGCCTGGACGGCCTCCACGCCCTCGAGCAGCTCGACGCCCGACGTCACCTCGCGCCGGAACCGCTCCAGGTAGGCGTCGAGGACCTCCCCGACGTTCTCCCGGGACTCCTCCAGGAGCCGGGCGGCCTGCGCCAGCTCGTCCTGGCGACGGGAGATGAGGGCGTCGATGGCGCTGTGGGGCGGTGCGACGACGAACCCCGACGGCTCCACGGCACCCAGGCCGAGCCGCTCGAGCTCGTCGACGGCCCTGCCGACGTCCTCGGCCTGCAACCCGGTCGCCGCCGACAGCTGCTCCGGCGGGGTGTCCGGCCGCGAGAGGGCGGCGGCGTAGACAACCGCGGCCTCGGCGCCCAGGCCGAGCCGCTCGAGCACCGAGGCGTCCGCGTCGCCCGTCCGGTCCGGCGCTCCGACCACCGCCCACTCCCCCTCGCTGCAGCAACCTGCCAGGCACGATCCTGCCACTGCGACGCGTACCCGTGCGTGTCCCGTGCGGTCACCCTAGGTCACGACGCGGTCCCGGAGGCGGGACCACCGGTGAACAGAGGAGTCCCATGCGCGCTCTCGTGGCAGCCACCGTCCTGGTCGTGGCCGCTCTCGTCCCGGCCCAGGCCGCGGCCGCCCAGCCGGTCAACGACCTGCAGTGCGGCTTCTGCTGGGACACCGGGATCGGGCCGCGGGTGGTGCCGGGCTGACCCGACCGCAGCAGACCCACGGGCCCGAGGGGCACCCCCGCACGGGGGTGCCCCTCGTCGCGTCGTCGGCCGTCCCGGACCGCCGGCAGCACCGGCGGCACCGGCCGCTGACAGGTCCGTGCCGTGCACCGACCTGCCGACCACGGCACCTGGGCAGGCGGCCGGGTCCCCGGCTCAATGGTCACCGGGCCCGAAGGGGCCTCGAGTCACAGACCTCACGCACGTCAGGAGACAACGCATGAGCACGAGGAGAGTTCTCGCCACCGTCGCCACGGCGGTCCTCGTCGGCGCCGGGGGAACCGTCGCCGCCGCCCCCGCCCAGGCCGCCGACAAGCCCGGGTTCCAGGTCCCGTTCATCTGCGGGCAGACGTGGCGCGGGGAGACCCGCCCGGACCACAGCCCGCGCTGGTCGATCGACTTCAACCACTACTCCGCCTCCGGGGCGCGCGACGACCTGGGTCGCCGTGTCGTCGCCAGCGCCGGCGGGACGGTCGTGAAGGTCGTCACCGGCCTCGAGCGGTCCTACGGCAACCACATCGTGATCCGGCACTCCGGCGGCTACCGGACCCTCTACGCGCACCTCAAGGACGGCAGCATCCAGGTCCGCGAGGGGCAGTCTGTGCGCAAGGGGCAGGTCATCGGCCGGGTCGGCGCATCCGGTCTCGGCAGCGTGAGCTCCGCGCACCTGCACTACGAGCAGCAGGACTCGGGCGGCAACGACATCCCGATCGTCTTCTACCGCAACCGGCCGGCGTCCTACGACCCGTACCGGGACGTCGTCCGCGACTACCGGTCCCCGGCGTGCTGACCGGGCGCGAGGGCCGCGAGCCCGACGAGGTCCCCGACGGCCTGACCCGACGCCGGACCCTCGGGCTCGGCGTGGCCGCCGCCCTGGCCGGCGCCGGCGTCCTGGCCACCGGGACGGCGCACGCCGCGCCCGCCACCACGGCCCCCCGCACCACCGAGGGCACGCGCCCCGGTGAGCCGGAGTGCCTGGCCGACCTGATGGAGGGCTGACGTGGCCGAGATCGAGTGGCTCGCACGCCGACTGCGCAACGCCGGGCTGGACGTGCGCACCGTCGACGGTTGGAAGGACCGCGGACGACCGCCGTCCACCGGCACCTTCAACCCCCGCGGTGTCCTCCTGCACCACACCGCCGCGGGCCTGGCCACCACGTCGAACCCCCACCCGGCGCGGTGGACGGTCATCAACGGCCGCAGCGACCTGCCCGGCCCGCTGTGCCACGTCCTGGTCGACTTCAACGGCGTCTGCCACGTCATCGCGGCGGGCCGCGCCAACCACGCCGGCTGGGCGCGGGCCAGCGGCCCGCTGCCCGAGGGCGACGGCAACAGCCTGTACGTGGGCATCGAGATCGACTACGACCCCCGCGTGCAGGCCGCGAGCCCGGCGCAGAAGCAGGCGTCGCTCAAGGCCGCTGCGGCGATCGTGACCAGGCTCGGGCACGGCCGCCGGTACGTGCGCGCCCACAAGGAGACGAGCGTCACCGGCAAGATCGACCCCGACCGGTACATGCCGATGTCCGAGGCGCGTGAGCGGATCGGCAACATCATCCAGCGCAACGGCTGGTGAGCCCGTCGGCCCGGGCCGCCCCTGTCCGGGGCGGCCCGGGCCGACGTAGCGTGACCGGGTGAGCGAGCCGACCCGCCCCAGCACCCTCGGCGGCCTGCGGGCCGCCGGCCACGTCCACCGCAGCGTCCGCACCGAGCTGCGGCAGAACGTCGTCCGGCGGATGCGCGAGGGCCGGCCGCGGTTCCCCGGCGTCGTCGGCTTCGACGACACGGTCCTGCCCCGGCTCGAGCGGTCGCTGCTCGCCGGGCACGACGTCGTCCTGCTCGGGGAACGCGGCCAGGGCAAGACCCGGCTGGCCCGCACCCTCGTCGGCCTGCTGGACGAGTGGGTCCCGGTCGTGACCGGGTGCGAGGTCAACGACCACCCGTACGCGCCCGTCTGCACCCGCTGCCGCCGGCTGGCGGCGCAGGCCGGCGACGACCTGCCGGTGGGCTGGCTGCACCGCGACCAGCGCTACGGGGAGAAGCTCGCCACGCCCGACACCGGGGTCGGCGACCTCATCGGGGACGTCGACCCCGTGCGGGTCGCCGAGGGGCGCACGCTCGGCGACCCGGAGACCATCCACTTCGGGCTGGTCCCCCGCACCAACCGCGGCGTGTTCGTCGTCAACGAGCTGCCCGACCTCGCCGAGCGGATCCAGGTCGCCCTGCTCAACGTGCTCGAGGAGCGGGACATCCAGGTCCGCGGGTACCAGTTGCGGCTGCCGCTGGACCTGCTGCTCGTGGCCACCGCCAACCCGGAGGACTACACCAACCGGGGGCGCATCATCACCCCGCTGAAGGACCGGTTCGGGGCGGAGATCCGCACCCACTACCCCCTCGACGTCGACCACGAGGTGGCGCTCGTACGGCAGGAGGCCCGCCTCGTCGCGGACGTCCCCGACGTCCTGCTCGAGGTGGTGGCGCGGTTCACCCGGGCCGTGCGCGAGTCACCCGCGGTCGACCAGAGGTCCGGGGTCTCCGCCCGCTTCGCGGTCGCCGCCGCGGAGTCGCTGGCAGCCGCGGCGCTGCGGCGCTCCGCGCTGTCCGGGGACGGCGAGGCGGTGGCGCGGGTCGGTGACCTGGAGACCGTCGCGCCGACCCTGCGGGGGAAGGTCGAGTTCGAGCACGGTGAGGAGGGCCGCGAGGACGAGGTCCTCGTCCACCTGGCGCGGCTCGCCGTCGCCGAGACGTTCCGCCGCCGCACCGCCGGTCTGGACCTGTCCGGGTTCACCACGCTCGTCGCGGACGGGGGCACCGTCGAGACCGGCGACCTGGTCCCGGCCGCCGACGTGCTCGCCCAGGTGGGCACGGTGCCGGGCCTGGCGAAGGCGCTCGACCGGCTGGGCCTGGGCGACGCCCCGTCGGCCGGTGACGCCGCCAGCGGCGTGGAGCTCGTCCTGGAGGGGCTGCACCTGACCCGCCGCCTGGGCAAGGAGGTGGTCGACGGTGGCCGCACCCTCTACGGCTGACGCCCCGCCGCGCCGGGCGGGGACGCGGTCGCCGCGGTGGACGCGGTGAGCCGCTGGGCGTACGGCGCCTGGCACGGCGGCGCCGACCCGCTCGCCGGCCCGCCCGACGTCCGGGCCGCCGTGGACGCGCTCGGCCGGGACGTGCTGGCGGGCCGCGGCGTCGCAGAGGCCCTGCGCGACCTGCTGCGCGACGGCGTCCCCGGCACCCGGGGACGCGGCACCCGCGACCTGGCCGCGGCGGTCGAGCGGCGCCGCCGCGACCTGCGCCGCTCCGGGGACCTCGCAGGGGTCCTGCGCGAGGTCCGGGAGCGCCTCGACCGTGCCCTGGACGCCGAACACGTCGCCCTGGCCGGCGACGACGACCCGTCGGCACGTCTCGAGGAAGCGGTGCTGGACTCGCTGCCCGACGACACCGCCGGCGCGGTGCGGGAGCTGGAGGACCGCGACTGGCGCAGCCCGCTGGCGCGCGAGGAGTACGAGGGCATCCGGCGGGTGCTGCGCGAGCAGGTCCTCGACCAGCAGCTCGCCGGGCTGCGACGGGCCCTCCAGGGAGGCGGCCAGCAGGGAGACGGCGGGCACGGAGGTGGCGAGCAGGGTGGCGCCGGCGGCGGTGGCGACCAGCAGGCGCTCAAGGACCTGCTGGCCGACCTCAACGCGCTGCTCGCGGCCCACGCCCGCGGCGAGGACACCACCGACGCGTTCCGCTCCCTCATGGACCGCTGGGGCCAGGCGTTCGGCGACCCGCCGCCCCGCGACGTCGACGAGCTGGTCGACGAGCTCGCGCGGCGGGCCGCCGCGGCGGAGCGGTTCCTGCGCTCGCTCACACCCCAGCAGCGGGACGAGCTCGCCCGGCTCGTCAGCGACGCCCTGGCCGACGTCGACCTCGCCGCGGAAACGACCGCGCTGCAGGAGAACCTGCGCGCCCTGCGGCCGGGGATCGACCGGGGCGCCCGCGAGCGCTTCACCGGCTCCCGGCCCCTGTCGTACGGCGAGGCGACCGCGGCCCTCGGGGAGCTCGCAGACCTCGACGACCTGGCCCGGTCGCTGGCGCAGGCCCACCCGGGTGCGTCCCTGGACGACGTGGACGTGGAGTCCGTCGAGCGCCAGCTCGGACCGGCGGCCGCCCGCGACGTCCGCGACCTGGCCGCCCTGGAGCGGGAGCTGCGGCGGCAGGGCTGGCTGACCGGACCCGCGGACGCGCTGACCCTGTCCCCCAAGGCGCTGCGACGCCTCGGCCGGTCGGCGCTCGCCGCCGTCTTCGCCCGCCTGCACGCGGTGGGTCGCGGCGGTCACGAGGACCGGACCGCCGGGGCGGCCGGGGAGCCGACCGGCGCCTGGCGCGCCTGGCGGTTCGGTGACGAGCAGCCGCTGGACGCCGTCCGGACCGTCTCGAACGCCGTGCTGCGCTCGGCGGCGTCGCGCCCCGTGGGCGACCCGTCCGGCGCCGTGCGGTTGGAGGTGGACGACTTCGCGGTCGTCGACACCGAGAGCCGCGCCGGGGCGGCCGTGGCCCTGTGCGTGGACCTGTCCTGGTCCATGTACGCCGAGGGCCGCTGGGCGGCGATGAAGCAGACCGCCCTGGCGCTGGACCACCTGATCACGACGCGGTACCCGCAGGACGCCCTGCAGGTCATCGGGTTCGGCCTGGACGCCGCCCCGCTGACCCGGCTGGAGCTGGCGACCGTGGAGCCCGCCGGGGTGCAGGGCACGAACCTGCAGCAGGCGCTGGCCCTGGCCCGCCGGCACCTCGCCCGGCACCCGGCGATGGCGCCGGTGGTCCTCGTCGTCACCGACGGCGAGCCCACCGCGCACCGCGAGGACGGCGAGCCGTCCTTCCACTGGCCGACGACCCCCGCGACGCTGCGCGCCACGCTGCGGGAGGTCGACGCGCTCACCCGCAGCCGGGTCCCGGTGAACACGTTCGTCCTCGGCGACGACCCGGGCCTGCGCCGGTTCGTCGACGCCGTCGCCCGGCGCAACGGGGGCCGGGTCCTCGCCCCGGACCCCGACCGGCTCGGCGAGTACGTGGTCGCCGACTACCTGTCCGCCCGCGCCGCCGCCGTCCGCCGCACCGGCTGAGGCCCCGGCCCTCCGCCCCGACCGCACTGATCGTCAGACCGTCCTGGGGGCTATCACCTCCAGGACGGTCTGACGATCAGTCAGCCGAGAGGAGCAGGGCTGCTGGGGAGGACGTCGCCGTCGGGCGGGGCTCAGGCGAGGGCGCGGACGTCGGCGACGTCGCCGTCCCAGGTGCGCCGGAACCACCGGTCGTGGCTGACCACGACGGTCGCCGCCGACCGCTGGCGCAGCGCCTCCTCGACCTCCTCGACCAGCGCGAGGGACAGGTGCTCCGTCGGCTCGTCGAGCAGCAGCACGTCGACGGGCTCCGCCAGCACCCGGGCGAGGGCGACGCGACGCTGCTGCCCCGCGGACAGGGCACCGACCGGCGTGCGCAGGTCGGCCGCCGCGAGCACCCCGACCGAGAGCAGCGCCTGCGCGTGCTCGTCCGGGTAGCCCGCCCGGCCGTCGGCGAACGCCTGCACGGCGGTCGCGGACGCGTCAGCCCACCGGAGCACCTGCGGCAGCAGGGCGACACGTGCACCGTCCACCCTGGTCACCCGCCCCCGCGCCGGGTCGAGGTGGCCGGCGAGCACGCTGAGCAGGGTCGACTTGCCGCTGCCGTTGGGGCCGGTGACGAGCAGGCGGGTGGCCGCCGTGACGTCCAGCTCCGCCACGGCGAGCCGCCCGTCGACGACGACGTCCCGCACCGCGACCAGCGGCCCCGCCGTCGCCGCCACCCCGTCCGGGGCCACCAGGGACCCGCCCCGGAACCTCAGCGGCTCAGGCGGCGCGGCGACCTCCTCCAGCCGGGCCAGCCGCTGGCGGGCGTCGTGGACCCGCCGGGCCACCCCCGCCTGCACCCGCTGCGCGAAGAACGCGGGGGCGAACGTGTCGTTGTCCCGCGGCGGACGGTCCTCGTGGCCGACGCGGTGCCCGGACGAACGGGCCAGGGCAGTGAGGCGCTCGCGCTCCTCGACGTTCTCCGCGTGGGCCCGCTCCCACCGAGCCCGCTCCGCGGCCTTCGCCGCGAGGTGGTCGCTGTACCGGCCCGTGTGCCGTGCGGGGACGCCGTCACGGGTGTCGTCCAGGTCCACGACGCAGGTCGCCACGTGCTCCAGCAGCACGCGGTCGTGGCTGGCCACGACGACGGCCCCCCGCCACCGGCCCAGCTGCCGCTCGAGGTGCGCGACGCCGTCGTCGTCCAGGTGCGTGGTGGGCTCGTCGAGGAGCAGGACGTCGGGACGGCGGACCAGCAGCGCCGCGAGCTGCAACCGCGCGACCTGCCCACCGGACAGCCGCGCCAACGGCGTCGACGCGTCGAGGCCGGCCACGCCGAGGGCCTGCAGCGACGCGCCCAGCCGGGCGGGGACCGTCCAGGCGTCCAGCCGGTCGAGGTCGTCGAGGACGCGCTGGTACGCGTCCAGGAGGGCCGCCTCACCGGCCTGCGCCGCGGCCCCCGCGGCGAGGGCCTCCGCCAGCTCCTCCATCCGGGCCGTCGCCGCGTCGACGTCCGCCGTCGCCTCGGCCAGGACGTCGGCGACGCACCGCCCCGGACCGGGCGCGACGTGCTGGGGCAGCAGCCCCACCCGGCCGTGGACGGCGACCCGGCCGGCGTCCGGGAGGTCGGCGCCCGCGGCGACGCGCAGCAGCGTCGACTTGCCGGCGCCGTTGCCACCGACGAGGCCGAGTCGCTCGCCGCCGTCCACGGTGAGGTCCACCGCGTCGAGGACGACCCGCGTCCCGTAGCGGCGGGTGACGCCGTCCAGCCTCAGCTGGACGCCGGGACGGCCGCGGGCGCTCCCGCGGGCTGGGGTCGTGGTGCGGGACGGGGCGTACGTCACGGTGCCTCCCGGGTGGTGGCTGGTCACCCGCCGGGCGGCTCCACGACGGTGGGCGCCTCGGGCGCGGGTGCGGTCACGCGGTCAGCCGAGCACGCCACCACGGTGCCCTGCGGTGGCGCTCAGTCGCAACGGGTTTGCGCGGCCGCCAGGACCGCCTCGACCAGCGTGGCGTCGTCCGAGGGATCCACGGCGAGGAGGTCCAGCAGGAGCCGGCCGCGCTCCACCCTGCCGACGACGGGCCGGCGGCCTGCGCGCAACGGCACCGCCAGCGCCGCGGGGAGGGCGACGGCGGTGCTCGGCAGCTCGACCTCGGGGGCGCCCCCGCCGCCGACGGCGGCGACGGACCCGACCACGTCCGCGGGCACCACGTCCCGGACCGCCGCGCACACGGCCCGCGCCCTGCGCCGCAGCCCCTCGACGTCCGCCGAGAGCGCCTGCGCGACCGGCGGTTCGGGGCCGGTGAGGGTCGCCTCGAGCGCGGCGAGCGTCAGCTTGTCGACGCGCAGGGCGCGCGCGAGCGGGTGCCGGCGCAGTCTCTCGACGAGGTCGGCGGCGCCGAGCAGCAGGCCGCACTGGGGACCGCCGAGCAGCTTGTCGCCGGAGGCGGTGACGAGGTCCGCCCCGGCCCGCAGCGCGCTGGCGGCGTCCGGCTCGTCGGGCAGCCGCGGGTGCGGCCGCAGCAGCCCGGACCCGATGTCGGCGACCACCGGGACGGGCAGCCCGCTCAGCTCCTCCACGCCGACGCTGGAGGTGAACCCTCGGACCACGAAGTTCGACGGGTGCACCTTGAGCACGAACGCGGTCGACTCGCCCAGGGCCGCCTCGTAGTCGGAGACGCGCACCCGGTTGGTCGTCCCCACCTCGCGCAGCCGGGCGCCGACCGACTCGACGAGCTCGGGGATCCGGAAGCCGTCCCCGATCTCCACCATCTCACCGCGGGCGACGAGGACCTCCCTGCCTTGCGCCAGCCCGCAGGCCACCAGCGCCAGGGCGGCGGCACCGTTGTTCACCACGTGTACGCCACCGGCGTCGGGGACGGCCGCCGCCAGGGCGTCCAGGGCGCCGCGCCCCCGGCGCCCGCGCTCGCCCGTGGCCAGGTCCAGCTCGACGTCCGTGGTGCCGGCGGCGACCGCCAGCGCCTCGACGGCGGCCGCCGACAGCGGCGCGCGCCCGAGGTTCGTGTGCACGACGACGCCGGTCGCGTTGACCACGCGTCGCAGTCCCGTCGCGGCCTCCGGCAGGCTCGCCAGGACGGTGGGGACGACGTCCGCGGGCGCGAGGTCACCGGTGCGGCAGCGTTCGAGGACGGTGAGGACGTGTCGCTTGACCAGGTCGTGCCCCAACCGGTCCACGGCTGCGGCGACGCGCTCGTCGCCCAGGACCCGGCCCGTCGCGGGTGTCGCGCGCCGGGGGTCCACGCTCCCAATCTAGGCGCCTGCCCGGGCCCGGCCGTGCCGCCGGTCGTAGCGTGCGGGCAT
>NZ_BAAGTX010000022.1:0-70413 GCF_054781695.1 Thalassiella azotivora | reverse complement strand
GCAGGCGGTCGCCCAGACCCAGGCCGCGATCGAGGAGCTGGCCGCGATGGCCACCGACCTGCGCACCCAGGTCACCCGCTTCACCGTCTGACACCACCCGACCTGCCCGCACCGCCCCCCGGCGCCTACGGGTACGCAGCGTGTCCCCGTCGTCACCCACCCGGGCCAAGCGGGCGCCCAGAGGTTGTCACCCCCCGCACGGGCGGTGATGCTCGGGCCAGACGCCGGCGGCACGTGCCCGGCCGGCGTCCGCAGGCACCCGGGGGCACGAGGGGCAGGTGGGGACATGACGTACTCGCTGGTCAGTGCGGCGTCGCTCGGTTTCGACCTGGTGCGGATGCCGTGCGGTGAGCAGGTGGCCGCCGTCCTCGTCACCGCGCTGCGCAGCGGCCCCGTCGAGCTGCAGCGGATCGCCCGCGCCCACCCCGGCCACGGCCGCGCGCTGCGCTGGCAGGAGATCCGCACCGTGTCCCCGCGCGACACCGTGCGCGACGCCATCCGGCTCGCGGGACCGGCCCTCGAGCTCGCCGTCCGCGGTGAGCCCGTCGCGAGCACCGCCGTCCTGCGCCGGCTCGAGCGCGCCCCGCTCGGCGACCTCGACGCCCTCGACCGCCTCGTCCGCCACGACGTCCTCGACTGGACGTGGACGTCGGCCGGGGACGTCGCCACGCAGGAGGGCTTCGCCGCCCAGGCCGCCGACGTCCTCGTCGACGCCGCCGCCTCCGCGTACTGCGCCGAGGTGCTCCCCGCCTCGCAGCGCCGCGAGCTCGTGCACCCGTACCTGTCCGCCGTCGGCCGGGACGACGACCCCGATGTCGCCGACGCCCTCGGCCCGGAGGTGGCGGACGTCCTCACCCGGTTCGCGACGCCGTCCGCGTCCGCCCGCGACGCGTGGCGTGCCGCCGCGGACGAGCAGCGCACCCGCACCGAGGAGTGGGCACCCGCGATGCACCAGGCCAGCTGGGCGGCCCACCTGTCCGGGCGCGTCCGGACCGCCGCCCTCGCCCAGCTGCTCGCCGTCGGCGCGTTCCGGGACGCCGGCTTCACCCCCCGCGACGGGTCCTACGGCGTGTGGAACGCCCTCAGCGGCGTCGTGCAGGCGCACGTCGTCCGCGACCTGCTCGCCGAACACGACTGGGACGTCCTGACGCGGCCCTGGCGGGCCGTCCTCGGCACCGACTGACCCTCCGGCGCCCCTCGCCGGGACGCGTCGAAACCCCTCAGGTGGCCCGACCCGCCGCCGATGGGAGGTTCGACCGCCTCGACTCGTCCGACGCGGCGGGAAGAGGAGCGTGCGGTGTCCCGGATCAAGGTGCTGGTGGTCGACGACTCGGTCGTCGTGCGCCGCCTCGTCGGCGACGTGCTCACCGGGGACCCCGAGATCGAGGTCGTCGGCACGGCAGCCAACGGTCGGCTGGCGCTGAGCAAGCTCCAGCAGGTCGCCCCCGACGTCGTCACGATGGACGTCGAGATGCCCGACGTGAACGGCATCGAGGCCGTGCGGTCCATCCGCGCGTCCGGCAGCAAGGTGCCGATCATCATGTTCAGCACCCTGACCGACCGCGGGGCGGCCGCCACTCTCGACGCCCTGGCCGCAGGCGCGAACGACTACGTCACCAAGCCGGCCAACGTCGGCAGCGTCGGCGAGTCCATGGCGCAGGTGCGCGACCAGCTGATCCCCCGGATCAAGGCGCTCGTCCCCCGGGCGCGTGGCCGCCTCGGCCCCGGCTCGCCCGCCGGACCCGCCGCCGCCCCCGCCGGCGCGCCGCTGCGGCTGGCGACGCCCCGCACGCACCGCGACCCGTTCCAGGTCCTCGCCATCGGCTGCTCCACCGGCGGGCCGGACGCCCTGGCCACCTTCCTGGCGGCGCTGCCCGCCGACCTCCCGGTGCCCGTCGTCGTCGTCCAGCACATGCCCCCGGTGTTCACCCGCCAGTTCGCCCAGCGCCTCGACCGCCAGCTGCCGCTGACCGTCGTCGAGTCCGCCGGCGGCGAGCGGCTGCTGCCCGGGGTCGTGCACATCGCCCCCGGCGACCACCACCTCGAGGTCGCCCGCCGCGGCGACGGGGTGCTGACCCGGACCCACCAGGGCCCGCCGGAGAACTTCTGCCGGCCCGCCGTCGACGTCCTGTTCCGGTCCGTCGCCGACGTGTACGGCGCGCGCGTGCTGGCCGTCGTCCTGACCGGCATGGGCTCGGACGGACGGCGCGGCGCCGAGCGCGTCGTCGCCGACGGCGGCGCGGTCCTCGTCCAGGACGAGCACACGTCCGTCGTCTGGGGGATGCCCGGCGCCGTCGCCACCGCCGGCCTGGCCGAGCAGGTGCTGCCGCTCGACGACCTCGGGCCCGCGGTCGCGCAGCGCCTCACCGGCGACCCGACCGGCCGGCGCGTCGCCTTCGCCACCGCCACGCGAGGAGGTGCCCGGTGACCATCGCCCCCGAGTCCTTCGGCTTCGTCCGCGAGCTCGTCCTGCGCGAGAGCGCCATCGTCCTCGAGCGCGGCAAGGAGTACCTCGTCGAGTCGCGGCTGCTGCCGCTGGCCCGCAAGGCCGGTGCCACCGACGTCGACGCGTACATCACGCGGCTGCGCACCCGGCCCGACCTGGCCGCCAGCAAGAGCGTCGTCGAGGCGCTCACCACCAACGAGACGTCGTGGTTCCGCGACGGCGACCCGTTCGCAGCGCTGGCCTCGACCGTCCTGCCCGAGCTGGCCGCCGCACGTGCCGGCAAGCGCCGGCTGCGGGTCTGGGCCGCGGCCTGCTCCACCGGCCAGGAGCCCTACAGCGTCGCCATGACGGTGCTGGAGAACCAGTCGCTCGCCGGCTGGGACGTCGAGATCCTGGCCACCGACCTGTCCGAGGAGGTCGTGGCCCGCGGCCGCGAGGGCCGGTACACCCAGCTCGAGGTCAACCGCGGCCTGCCGGTCACCCAGCTCGTCCGGCACTTCACCCGGGACGGCGCCGACTGGCGGATCTCGCCCGACCTCAACCGGATGGTGACGTTCCGGACCCTCAACCTGATCAGGCCGTTCCCGCCGCTCGGCACGTTCGACGTGGTCTTCCTGCGCAACGTGCTCATCTACTTCGACGTCGCGACGAAGCGACAGGTCCTGGCCCAGGTCCGCAAGGTCCTGGCCCCGGACGGCTACCTCTTCCTCGGCGCCGCCGAGATGACCATGGGAGTGGACGACGCCTGGGAGCGGGTCCCCGCAGGGCGTTCCTCCATGTACCGACCGCGGAAGGACGTGTCGTGATGCGCGCGCTGGTGATCGACGACTCCCGGACGATGCGCCGCATCGTCAGCCGGGTGCTCACGGACCTCGGGTACGAGGTGGTGGAGGCCGAGAACGGCCAGGAGGCGCTCGACGCCATGGTCGCCGGTCCCCTGCCCGACCTGGCGTGCGTCGACTGGAACATGCCGGTGATGGACGGGCTGACGTACGTCACCCGCGTCCGGGACAACCGCGACTGGCGGGACGTGACGCTGATGATGGTCACCACCGAGAGCGAGCACTCCCAGATCGTCCGGGCGCTGGCCGCGGGCGCGCACGAGTACCTGATCAAGCCGTTCACGCCGGACGCGCTGCGCGAGAAGCTCGAGCTCCTCGGCCTCGTCCCGGCGCAGACCACGGGAGCGTCCCTGTGACCGGAAACCCCCTCGCCCCCGAGGAGACGCTGTCCGACGAGGCGCTCTGGAGCATGGTCGAGCAGGTGTGGGAGTCCCTGCTCGGCGCGCCCGCCGAGCGGCTCGCGGACGACGCGGCGTGCACGGACGGCGACCTGCTCGCCGCGCAGATCCAGCTCACCGGCGCGTTCAGCGGTGCCGTCAGCGTCTGCGCGCCGCGGACCGCCGTCGAGCAGATGGCGGTGCGGATGCTCGACCTGGAGCCCGGGAACGACGTCGACCCGGTCGACGTCGAGGACGCCTTCGGCGAGGTCGTCAACGTGCTCGGGGGCAGCGTCAAGGCGCTGCTGCCCGGTCCCAGCCAGCTCGGGCTGCCCAGCGTGCTGCCCGGACCCGCCGACGCCACCGGCACGACGGTCCGGCGGGTCGTGACCCGCTGGGACGGCGGTGGCGTCGAGGTCGCCGTCCACCACCACCACTGAACCCGGCGCCCGCGCCGGGTCGGAACCACCCGCACGACCCCCACGCCCGCACACCAGGAGCAACGCCATGAAGATCGTCATCGCCGACGACAGCCGCGTCATGCGCCAGATCGTCGTCCGGACCATGCGTCAGGCCGGGTACGCCGGCCACGACGTCGTGGAGGCGACCGACGGTGCCGACGCCCTCGAGAAGATCGACGAGGAGGCGCCCGACCTCGTCCTGTCCGACTGGAACATGCCCGAGATGACGGGCATCGAGCTGCTGCGCGCGCTGCGTGCCGCGGGCAACGACGTCCCGTTCGGGTTCGTCACGTCCGAGGGCTCGCCGGAGATGCGCGAGACCGCGGCGGACGCCGGCGCGCTGTTCCTCATCGCCAAGCCCTTCGACGCGGACACGTTCCGCGACGCCCTCGACCCGGTGCTGGGGTGACCTGAGATGTCCCTTCCCTCGATCAAGGCCGTCAAGGACGTCATGGAGGGCCTGCTCGGCCGCGACGTCGACACCGAGGCCGGTGACGCCGTCGCGCTGGACACCGTGCCCGCCCCGACCGTCGCCGTCTACGTCGACCCGCAGAACCAGCTGGCGTCCGTCGTCCTCATGGACCTGGACCTCACCTGCTACGTGGGCGCTGCCCTCGGCCTGGTGCCCAAGGGCGGCGCCGACGCCTCGATCGAGGACGGCGTCGTCGCCGACAACCTGCACGAGAACACCGCCGAGGTGCTCAACGTGCTCGCCCAGGTGCTGGCCGACGCCGCGGGCGTCCACCAGCGCCTGTACGCCGTGTACGCCGCCGGCGACCCGGTCCCCGGCGACGCCGCGCAGTGGGCCGGCACCCTCGGCTCCCGCCGCGACCTGCAGCTCGACGTGAAGGGCTACGGCGGCGGCGGCCTGTCGATCGTGTCCGCGGTCGGGGCGTGAGCACGGTGGACGCTCCGGTCGCGCCGGTGGACGTGACGCCGTCCCCGCACTCGCGGGTCGGCCGTCAGGGCATCTACGACCGCAACGGCGCCCTGGTCGCGCACGAGCTGCTGTTCCGCGGCCTGGCCGACGACGGCTCCGGCCTGACGGCGCCCGGCCCGGGGCCCGAGGGCCGGCTGGCCACGACCGAGCAGGACCGCGCGACGTCCCAGGTCATCGCCGCGACGTTCGGCGACTTCGGGATGAAGCAGCTCGGCGGCGGGCGTCCGCTGTACCTCAACATGACCCGCGCGTTCCTCCTCGGTGACCTGCCCCTGCCGTTCGGCCCGCACGGCGTGGTCCTCGAGGTGCTCGAGCACGTCGAGGTGGACGACGACCTGGTCGCCGGCCTGCGGTCGCTGCGGCAGCGCGGCTTCAGGCTCGCCCTGGACGACTTCACCGGCGAGGAGCACCGGCTGCCGCTGCTCGACCTCGTCGACGTCGTCAAGGTCGACGTCCTCAGCCTCACTCGCCCCCTCGACGAGGTCGTCGCGCTGGTGCGCCGGCGCGCCCCGGAGGTGCAGCTGCTCGCCGAGCGGATCGAGGACGCGCCGCTGCTGCAGGTGTGCACCGACGCCGGCTTCGACCTGTTCCAGGGGTACTGCTTCCAGCGCCCGCTGGTGCTGGAGGCGACCCGCCTGTCGCCCACCCAGATCGCCTGCCTGCGGCTGCTGCGCACGCTCAACGACCCGCGGTCGACGACGTCGGACATCGAGCGCGTCGTCGCCACCGACCCCGGGCTGAGCCTGCGGGTGCTGCGGACGGCGAACTCGGCGTCGAGCGCCACGCTGCGCAGCATCACCTCGCTGCGCCAGGCGGTCGTGATGCTGGGCCCGCCGGCGCTGTCGGCGTGGGTGATGCTGACGCTGATGGGGGGTCTGACGCCCAGCCGCAGGGACGACCTGGTGCTGATCCTGGCCCGTGCCCGCTGCGCGGAGACGGTCGCGCGCTTCGTCGACGTCGACCCGTCCACCGCGTACACGGCCGGCCTGCTGTCCGGGGTGGCGCAGGTGCTGCGCACGGACGTCGCGCAGGTCGCCACCGGCGCCGGGATGGACGTCGAGATGCAGGTCGCGCTCGTCGACGGCCTCGGGCCGCTCGGGGCCGTCGTCCGGACCGTGGAGGCGCACGAGCTGGACGAGCGCGACGCCGGTGACCGGTGCGGGATCACCCCGTTCGACCTGTCGCGCGCGTACCTGCGGGCGTGGGCGTACGCCCTGGAGACCGTCAGCACCGCCCTGGACTGAGGCCGCCCCCTCACCCCTCCCCCCTCCCACCCTGACCCCTTTGCTCACCGGTGCCCGCTTTGCTCACCGGTTGCTCGGTTCGGCCGTTCCGAACCGAGCAGCCGGTGAGCAAAGGACGGCTGGGTGAGCACAGGGGTCGTGGCATTGCCGACACGCCGGGTGACGACGGGATTGGGCCGAACGGGGTCGGTGCGGATCCCGGACCGATGAGGGCTCAAGTCACCCGCCGGGGGACCGATGGTCACTACGAGCAAGGATCGCTCACTGAGGGCCACGGATCGGCCGCCGCTAGTGCTTCCCCGTACCACTGGGGCAGCTCCGACGACCGTACCCGAGGGGGTCCCCGACCCGTGCTCAACGACGTCACGAACACCGCGCTGCACTCCGCGATGACCGGACTCGCCGCACGCCAGCGCGTCATCGCCGACAACGTCGCGAACATCCAGACGCCCGGCTTCCTCGCCGGTCGCGTGCAGTTCGAGGACGCCCTGCGCAGCGCCGTGGGCTTCGGCACCGGCTCGGCCGCCCCCACCACCGCCCGCTCCCTGGAGCCCACCCGGCTCGACGGCAACAACGTCAACCTCGACCGCGAGGTGCTGTCGAACATCGACACCGGGCTGCGGTACCAGCTCGTCGTCAAGGCGATGGACGACCGCTTCTCCCTGCTCCGCAGCTCCCTGAGGACCCAGTCGTGAGCCTCTTCAACGCCATCGGCGTCGCCGGGACCGGTGTGACCGTCTACCGCAAGTGGATGGACGCCGTCTCCGACAACATCGCCAACATCAACAACGCCACCGAGGTCGGGGGCGAGGCCTTCCGCGCCCGCTACGTCCTCGCCCAGGCCGTCGACTACGGCAGCGGCACCGGCGGCGTCCAGGTCGCCGGCATCGCCCTCGGCCCCGGTGAGGGCCGGATGGTCTACGAGCCCGACCACCCGCTCGCGAACGAGGACGGCAACGTCGTGTACCCCGACATCGACCTGGGGTCCCAGATGACCCAGCTGATCATGGCCCAGCGCGGCTACCAGGCGAACCTCGCCGTGGTGGAGCGCGCCAAGGACTCGTACCAGACGGCCCTGAGCATCGGGCGTGGCGCGTGATCGCCGGGGTCGAGGGCGTCGCCGGCGTCAGCGGCGTCACCGGTCTCGGTGGCGTGACCGCCGCGGCCCGCGCCCTGCAGAACCCGCCCGCGGACGGCGCCGGGCCGGCGTCCGCCGCCGGGTTCGCCGCCGCCGTGAACCGCAGCATGGAGAACCTCCAGGCGATGCAGAGCGACGTGGACCGGCTCGCCGTCCAGGCCGCCACCGGTGACCTCACCGACGTCCACGACTACACGATCGCCGCCACCCAGGCGCGGCTGACCACCGAGCTCACCGTCGCCGTCCGCAACAAGGCCGTCGAGGCCTTCTCCGAGATCATGAGGTTGCAGGCCTGATGCAGCAGCGTCTCCTGGGGTCCCTGCGCCGTGCCGGTGGCACCGTCAGCGACTTCAGCACCCCACAGAAGCTCATCGCGGCGATCGGCGTCGCGGTCCTGCTGCTCGGCGGCCTGGCCTTCTTCCGCTGGGCGAGCACCCCGACCCTCACGCCGCTGTTCAGCAACCTCGCCTCCACCGACGCCAGCGCGATCGTCGACGAGCTCGACAGCCAGGGCGTCACCTACGAGCTCGCCGACGGCGGCAGCAGCGTCATGGTGCCCCGCGAGGACGTGCACCGGCTGCGGCTCGCGATGGCGTCCGCCGGGCTGCCGAGCAGCTCCGACACCGGCTACGCCCTCCTCGACGAGCAGGGCGTGACCGCCTCGCAGTTCCAGCAGCAGGTCACCTGGCAGCGCGCCCTGGAGGGCGAGCTGTCCCGGACCATCTCCTCCATCACCGGGGTCGAGGCGGCCGTCGTCCACCTCGCCATCCCGGCCAAGGACGTCTTCCTCGACGAGACGAAGGCGCCGACCGCGTCCGTGCTCGTGGAGACCCGCGCCGGCTCCACCCTCCCGCCCCAGCAGGTGCAGTCCGTCGTCCACCTGGTCGCCTCCAGCGTCGAGGGGATGTCCCCGGACGACGTCACCGTCGTCGACGGCGCGGGCGCCCTGCTGTCCGCCGCCGGCCAGGGCGCCGGTGCCGCCGGCGGCCTGCGCGACCAGCAGACCACCGACTACGAGGCGCGCGTCACCGGCGCCGTGCAGGAGGTGCTCGACCGGGTCGTCGGACCGGGCAACGCGGTCGCCACGGTCACCGCGGAGCTCGACTTCGACGCGACCGACCGCACCAGCGAGACGTTCACCGCCGAGGAGGGCGTGCCCCCGCTGTCGTCCAGCACCACCACCGAGGAGTACACCGGCGGCGGCGCGATGGCCGGCGGCGTCCTCGGCCCCGACAACATCCAGGTGCCCGCCGGTGGCGCCGGCGCCGACTCCCAGTACCGCAAGGAGTCGACGACCAGCAACAACGCCGTCAACAAGGTCACCGAGCACACCACGTCGGCCCCCGGCTCCCTCAGCCGGCAGTCCGTCGCCGTCGTCGTCGACACCGCCGCCGCCGGCGCGGTCAACCTCGGCGACCTCACCGCCACCGTCACCGCCGCCGCCGGCATCGACGAGGAGCGCGGCGACACGCTGTCCGTGACCCGGATGCCGTTCGACACGACCACCGCCGAGCAGACCGCCGCAGCGCTCGAGGAGGCCCGCGAGGCCGCCGCCGCCGAGCGGACCGCCGGCATGGTCCGCACCGGCATCATCGCCGCCGCCGTCCTGCTGCTCGTCGTCATCGCGTGGTTCCTCTCGCGCCGCCGCCGCCGCGACGACCGCGAGACCGTCGACCTCGGAGAGCTCGAGGTCGTCGGGGACGACGCCGACCGCCTCGCCCTCGAGGGCGCGGACGACCGCGAGGACGGCGAGGACGGCCCGCTGTCCCTGCCGCCCGTGCCGGACCGCGCCGACCAGCTCGCCGGCATGCGCAACGAGGTCTCCGAGCTCGTCGAGAAGCAGCCCGACGAGGTGGCCGAGCTCCTCCGCGGCTGGCTCGCGGACCGGAGGTCGTGATGCGCACCCAGCTCACCGGCAGCCAGAAGGCCGCCGCCCTGCTCGTCCAGCTCGGCAAGGAGAAGGCCGGCAAGGTCCTGGCGACCATGACCGAGCCCGAGGTCGAGGAGCTCGCCGCCGAGATCGTCAAGCTCGGCAACCTGCCCGGCGCCCTGGCCGACGGCGTCATCGAGGAGTTCTACGCCCTCATGGGGACCGGCGGCGGCGGCGCCCGCGGCGGCGTGGACGTCGCCCGCGAGCTGCTCGAGGGCTCCCTCGGCCGCACCCGCACCGACGACCTCCTCGACCGCGTGTCGAGCTCCCCGGGCCGGATCCCGTTCGCCTTCCTGCGCGAGGCCGACGCCCGGCAGCTGACGAACTTCCTCGCCAACGAGCACCCCCAGACCATCGCGCTCGTGCTCGCGCACCTGCGCGCCGAGCAGGCCTCGCTGGTCCTGTCCGGGCTGCGACCCGACCTGCAGGCCGACGTCGCGCACCGCGTCGCCGTCATGGACCGCACCGCGCCCGACATGATCCGCACCGTCGCCGAGTCCCTGCACCGGCGCACGTCCTCGGTCCTCTCGCCCGTCGAGGTCGTGTCCGTCGTCGGCGGCCTGCAGCCGCTCGTCGAGATCATCAACCGCGCCGACCCCGGCACCGAGAAGCTGATCCTCGAGGGCCTCGACACCCTCGACCCGGCGCTCGCCGAGCAGGTCCGCAGCAAGATGTTCGTCTTCGACGACATCATCACGCTCGAGGACCGCGCCGTGCAGCTCGTCCTGCGGCAGGTCGAGTCCGCCGTCCTGGCCACCGCGCTCAAGGGCGCCCGCGCCGACGTGTCCGAGAAGGTCCTGTCCAACGTCTCCGAGCGCGCCCGGGAGAACCTCACCGAGGAGATCGACCTGCTCGGCCGGGTCCGGATCAGCCAGGTCGAGGAGGCCCGCGCCGCGGTCGTCAGCGTCATCCGCTCCCTGGAGTCCGCCGGCGAGATCGTGCTGCGGCGCGGTGAGGACGACGATGAGTACGTCGCCTGACCAGGTCGTGCTCCCCGCCTTCGCGCCGGGCGCCACGACCCCGTCCGCCGGTCACCAGGCCGCCGTCGCCCGCGCCGCGGGCTACGCCGCCGGGTGGTCCGCCGGCGCCCGCGCCGCCCGCACCCAGGTCGAGCGCGAGGGCCTCGAGCAGGCGCGCCGGCTCGAGGCGGACGCCGCCGCGCACCGCGACGCCCTGCACCTGGCCACCCGCGCCCTGGAGCAGGCCGCCGCCACGCTGCGCAGCACGTCGGTGCCCGCCGTCGAGCAGGTCGCCGACACCGTCGTGGACGCCGCGCTGGAGCTCGCCGCCGCCGTCCTCGGCCACGAGCCCGTCGCCGCGACCACCCCCGGCCGCGACGCGCTGCGGCGCGCGCTCGCCGGCCGCCCCGACGAGCAGGCCGTGACGGTCCGGCTGGCCCCGGCGGACGCCGCGGAGGTGGCCGGCGCGCTGCCGGACGGCGTCACCGTCGTCCCCGACCCCGGCCTGACCCGCGGCGACAGCGTGCTGGAGCACGACCTCGGCCGCGTCGAGGTGCTGCTGCAGGCCGGGCTGCGCCGCGCGCGGGAGGTGCTCCTGCCGTGAGCCTGGCCACCCACCCCGCCCTGGCCGCCCGGGTCGACGCCGCCCGGTCGGCGTGCTCGCCCGTCGCCACCGGGGTCGTGCGCTCCGTCGTCGGGCTGTCCCTGGAGGTGGCGGGCCTGCCCGCCGCCGTCGGCGACCTGCTGCGGCTCGGCGACGACCCCACCACCTCCGTCCTCGCCGAGGTCGTCGGCGTCGCCCGCGGCGGCCTGCAGTGCATGCCGCTGGCCCACCCCGCCGGCCTGCACGCCGGGATGACCGTCCGGCACACCGGCGACCAGCTCACCGTCCCCGTCGGCGGCGCCCTGCTCGGGCGCGTGCTCGACGGGCTCGGCCGCCCCGTCGACGGTCGCGGTCCCGTCCAGGGCGCCACGATGGTCGGCGTCCACGGTGAGCCCCCGAACCCGTTGGCGCGCCAGCGCGTCCGGCTGCCGCTGCCGCTCGGCGTGCGGGCCCTCGACACCCTTGTCCCCGCCGGCCGCGGGCAGCGCTTCGGCCTGTTCGCCGGGTCCGGTGTCGGCAAGTCCAGCCTGCTGTCCATGATCGCCCGCGGCACCGCCGCCGACGTCGTCGTCCTCGCCCTCGTCGGTGAGCGCGGTCGCGAGGTCCGCGAGTTCCTCGAGGACGACCTCGGTCCCGAGGGCCTGGCCCGCAGCGTCGTCGTCGTCGCCACCTCCGACGAGCCGGCGCTGGTCCGGCTGCGCGCGGCGTCCACCGCCACCCGGATCGCCGAGCACTACCGCGACCAGGGCCTCGACGTCGTCCTGATGATGGACTCCCTGACCCGGTTCGCCATGGCGCAGCGCGAGATCGGCCTGTCCGTCGGCGAGCCGCCCGCCAGCCGCGGGTACCCGCCGTCCACGTTCGCCCTCCTCCCGCGGCTGCTCGAGCGCGCAGGGCCCGGCGAGACCGGCTCGATCACCGGCATCTACACGGTCCTCGTGGACGGCGACGACCACGACGAGCCCATCGCGGACGCCGCCCGCTCCATCCTCGACGGCCACGTCGTGCTGTCCCGCAAGCTGGCGACCGCCGGGCACTTCCCGTCCGTGGACGTGCTGGAGTCCGTCTCCCGCGTCGCCACGCGCGTCACCAGCCCCGAGCAGCGCGCGTGGGCGTCCACGGTCCGTGGTGCGCTCGCCGCCCGCCGGGACGTGCAGGACCTGCTGGACGTCGGCGCGTACGCGCCGGGCACGAACCCGCTCGTCGACGCCGCGCTCGCCTGCGCCGGCGACCTCGGCGCCTTCCTGCAGCAGGACCTCGGCGACACCGCCCCCGTCGACCTGTCGTGGCAGCGGCTGCAGGGCCTGGCCGCGCGGCTCGGGGGTGGCTCGTGAGCGCCCGCGCCTTCCGGCTCGCCGCCCTGCTGCGGCTGCGCCGCACCCAGCAGGACCAGGCCGCCGCCGTGCTCGCCCGCGCCGCCGCGGAGCGGCTCGCCGCCGACGCCCGCGCCGACACCGCCCGTGCCGCGTACGCCGGTCACCGGATGCCCGCCGCCACCACCGCGACCGGGTGGCGCGCCTCCGTCGCCGCCCGCGCCGCGCTCAACGCCGCCACCCAGGCCGCCGAGGTCGAGGCCGTCATGGCCGCGGACACCGTCGACCAGGCCACCGCCGCCTGGCAGGAGCGGCGACGCACCACCCGCGCCCTCGAGCGGCTCGAGGAGCGGCACGAGCAGACCGAGCGGGTCCGCGCCCAGCGCCAGGAGCAGCTCCAGGTCGACGAGCACACCGCCGCCGCCACAGCCCGCCGCGGGGAGGTGGCACCGTGACCGGGGTCGCCGCCGTCCACGCCAGGATCGCCGAGATCCAGCAGCACGTGCAGTCCCTCGCCTCCGTCGCGCAGCCGCGCAGCGCGCAGGGCGCGGGCTTCGGTCCGGCGCTCGCGTCCGCGCTGACCCAGGGGTCCCTCGCGGACGCCGTGTCCGCCGTCGCGGAGGGGGCGGACGAGTCCTCGCCGCTCAGCGCGCTCGCGGGAGCGCTGCGCCCGGAGTCGCTGCGGGGCAACGCTCCTGCGTCACCCGCCGCAGTGCCGTCGCCCACCGCGGCACCGGTGGACGGCACCGGCGGGCTGCCCGGCATCAGCGCGGCCGTCGCCCGCTGGTCCGACCTGTTCGCCCGCGAGACCGCCGAGCACGGGCTGCCGCCCGGCCTGCTCGCCGCCGTCGCCCAGGTCGAGTCCGGCGGTCGGCCGGACGCCGTCAGCCACGCCGGCGCGATCGGCCTGATGCAGATCATGCCCGGCACCGCCAGGGGCCTCGGGGTCGACCCGCGCGACCCCACCCAGGCCGTGGACGGCGCCGCCCGCCTGCTCGCCGAGCACCTCGACCGCTTCGGCTCCCTCGAGCTCGCCCTCGCCGCCTACAACGCCGGGCCCGGCGCCGTGCGCAAGCACGACGGGGTCCCGCCGTACCGGGAGACGCAGAACTACGTCCGCAAGGTCACCGCCCTGCTCGCCGGAGGTACCCCGTGAACACGCTGAACGCCGTGGCGCCGAGCGCTGCTCCCGCGCCCGGCCGCGCGCCGCGCCCCGGTGCCCAGGGGGGCGGGGACCGCTTCGCCGACGCCCTCGCGCAGGCCGCGGGTCGAGCCGACCGTGCTGCTGACCGTGCTGTTGACCGTGCTGTTGACCGTGCTGTTGAGCGGGCTGTTGAGCGGGCTGCTGAGCGGGCTGCCGAGCGCCCGCAGCGCGCCGGCCGACCCGCGCGCGCCGACCAGCCCGGCCGGTCCGACGGCCGCGGCTCCGGCGTCGCGCGCGCCCCGGAGGAGTCCGGCCGCTCGGACCCGGCGACCCGCGCGACCGACGGCGGCACGACCGAGGCGTCGACGGACGCGGTCGCACCCGCCGACACCGACGCGACGCCGCTCGCCGGGCAGCCGACCGGCGGCGTGGCCGCGGCGACCACCGAGGCGGTCACCACCCCGGCCACGCAGCCGGGGCAGGTCGCGACCTCGCAGGACGCGGTCCCCGCGGCTGCCGGCTCCGTGACCACCGCCTCGCTGACCACCGCTGCCAGCACCGCTGCTGCGGCCACCGTCACTCCCGGCGCAGCCACCAGCACGCCGGGCACGTCGACGGGAGCGGGCGGCCTGCCGGGTCCGGCGTCGACCGCTCCGTCCGGCGTCGAGTCGGTGCCCGGCGCCGCGCCCGGCGCCACCGTGACGCCGTCCGCGCCGTCCGCGCCGACGGCCGTCTCCCCGGCCCAGACGGCCGAGCCGGCCGCCGCGGGACCGGCCGCGAGCACCCAAGCGCCGGGCGCCGTCCCGTCGCCCGTCCCGACCTCCGGGGCGACCGGCACGGGTGCCGCCGGCAGCGCGGCGACGGCGGCGGGCACGGTCGTCACCGGCACGGCCGCCGACGCGACCCCCGTGCCCGCCACCGTGGCGGCAGCGGCACCCGACACCGCGGTGCCCGTGCTGACGCCGGGCGGCCAGGTGACGGTGACGTCGGCGATGACGCCCGTCGCCGCGCCGTCCGCGGCCGCGCCCCCGCTGCCCAGCCAGCTCGTCCCGCGCCTGGCGTCCGTGCAGGACCTCGGGGACGGCGTCCACCGACTCACGCTGCGCGTCCAGCCGGAGGCGATCGGTGAGGTCCGGGTCGTCGCGGAGGTCCGCGGTGACGTCGTCCGCCTCGAGCTGCACGGTGGCACCGAGGCCGCCCGCGAGGCGCTGCGGGCGTCCCTGGCGGACATCAAGCGGGACCTCGCCGCGTCCGGGCTGGGCAACGCCCAGCTCGACCTCGGCACCTCCGGCGGCCAGCGCGACGGGGACGGCGCCACCCGCGGCGCCCGGCCCGACCGGCCCGCCGGCCGCACCGGCACCGACGCACCCGCCGACCCGGCGCCCACCCGCCCCACGACCACCGACGGACGCCTCGACGTCCTCGCCTGACCGCGCCTGAACCCCCCCACAGGAGGAGCACGATGACCACGATCGAGTCCGGCGGCTGGACGCCGCCGCCGACGTCGGTGGACTCCGCGATCGGCTACACCACGCCGCAGCGCACGCCGAAGAACGAGCTGGACAAGGACGCGTTCCTGCAGCTCCTCGTCGCGCAGATGCGCTACCAGGACCCGTCCTCGCCGATGGACACCAGCGCGTTCATGGCGCAGACCACGCAGCTGACCAGCGTGGAGAAGCTCACCGAGCTCGCCGGGACCACCCGGTCGGCGTTCGACATGCAGCAGCGGCTCGGCGCCGCGTCGCTGATCGGCAAGCAGGTCGCCTGGACGACGGAGGACGGCACCACCCGCTCGGGGACGGTCTCCGCCGTCACCGTCGTGGGCGGCACCCCCACCCTGCGCGTCGGTGACCAGGACGTCTCGCTCGGCTCGGTGACCGCCGTGGTCGCCGCGCAGTCCTCACCGGGCACCGGGTCCGGTGCACCGACCGCGCCGACCACTCCACCGGCCACCCCGGCCGGCGGCCCCGACCAGACCACCACCCCCGCCGGTGACACGCCGGCCACCCCGACCACCGGCGCCTGACGCGCACCCCCAGGAAGAGAGACCGACATGCTGCGTTCCCTGTTCTCCGGCATCAGCGGGCTGCGCTCGCACCAGACGATGATGGACGTCACCGGCAACAACATCGCCAACGTCAACACCACCGGCTTCAAGTCGTCCCAGACCCAGTTCCAGGACACGCTGAGCCAGATGCTCCAGGCCGCGGGCGCGCCGCAGGGCGAGCGCGGCGGCACCAACCCCGCGCAGGTCGGCCTCGGCGTCCGCGTCGCGGGCATCACCACGAACTTCGGCCAGGGCGCCACCCAGCTCACCGGCCGCAGCACCGACCTGATGATCAGCGGTGACGGCTTCTTCATGGTCCGGTCGAACGGCGAGCAGATGTACACCCGGGCCGGTGCGATGAACTTCGACGCCTCCGGCCGGATGGTCACCACCGAGGGGGCCCCGCTGCAGGGCTGGATGGCCGACGCCACCGGGACGATCAACCGCAACGGCCCGATGCAGGACCTGATGCTGCCCGTCGGTGCGCTGATGCCGCCGTCCGCGACGACGTCCACGACGTTCGGCGGCAACCTGCCGTCCGACGGGACGGTCACCTCGATCAGCACGCCGATCGAGGTCTTCGACGCCCAGGGCAACGCCCGCACGCTCGGTGCGGTGTTCACCCGCACGTCCACCCCGCCCGCTGTGCCCACGACCTGGGACCTGACGCTGACCGACCCGGCCGGTGCCACCACCACGGTCGCGGTGGCGTTCGACGCGAGCGGCAACCTGACCAGCGCCCCGACGGCGGCGGTCGGTGGCATCGCCGTCGACCTGGCCGGCCTGACCGGGTACGCGGGCAACAACTCCGTGGCCGCGCTGAGCCAGGACGGCTACGAGACGGGCGCGCTGCAGGCGTTCACCCTCGGGCCGGACGGCGTGCTGACCGGCGTGTTCAGCAACAGCCTGAAGCAGCCCCTCGGCCAGCTGGCGATCGCCACCTTCGCCAACGCCACCGGCCTGGAGAAGGCCGGCAGCTCACTGTTCCGGACCACGGCCAACTCCGGCAACGCGCTGATCGGCGTCCCCGGTGAGGACGGCCGCGGCACGCTGACCGGCGGCGCGCTGGAGATGTCGAACGTCGACCTGGCGCAGGAGTTCACCAACCTGATCGTCGCCCAGCGCGGCTTCCAGGCGAACTCGCGGATCATCACCTCCTCCGACGAGATCCTCCAGGACCTGGTCAACCTCAAGCGCTGACGCCCGACCTCGGCTCAACGGCGCAGTTCCGGTCCCTCACAGGGACCGGAACTGCGCCGTCGTCGTTCTCGGCCCTCCGCGGTCCGGACCCAGCTCGCAGGCGGGCCCGCACGGCACGGGATCGCCCGACCACCCGCGCGCCCGCAGGGCTCGTGCGACCTGCGCCGCCGTCCGGCAGGGCGTGCCCGCGACGTGCGACCACCGGTACCGCAGGGTCAGGTCCCCGTCGGTCAGCGCCACCTCGTTGTCTCGCCAGCAGTCCGAGTCGGTGCGCCCACCGGGATGCGCCAACCGGCCGTCGAGCTCGATCCTCAGCCGCCAGCGCGCGTGCCGACGATCCGCGCGGATCCACCCCCCGGCCAGCCGCTGGCGGACCTGCAGCTGGGCGGCGGGCAGCCGGTGGCGTCGCTCCACGTCGCGGTGGTACCGGCGCTCCAACGCCGACTCCACACCGGCCGCGACGTCCTCGAGGACGTCCAGGAGCAGCCGCCGGTGCCTGACCCTGGCGCGGGTCTCGACGACCTCACGCAGGTCCGCGACGTGGCACCCCGCCCGCACGGCGGCGCACAGCAGCGCGACCACGTCGTCCACTCCCGCCGTCGCCTGCGACAGCAAGACGACGGCAGGAGCCCGCCGCAGGCGCCTGGGCACCGATGGCTGGACGTCCTCCGGCCGCAGGCCGCGGCGCACGCGCAGGCCGGGTTGCTGCCGGACCGTGCGCCGGGGCACGAGGACGTCGATCGGGGCGGGCGGTCGCGGGAGGACGCCCGCCAGGTAGGCGGACGCCGCCGGCCCCAGCACGGAGTCCGGCCCGGCGTACAGCAGCGCGGCGTGCGCCCGGGTGGTCCACGGCACCGGCCCGGTGAAGGTCACGTAGGTGCCCGGCCAGGCCCGCTGCCACTGGTTCGTCCGGACGCGTGACCGCAGCCACGACGCGGACGCGCCGCTGGCCAGCACCTGCTGCCGGCTGACCGCCCCGTGCTGGCGCCGGGCCAGGCGCCCGATCCGCTCGTCGTCCCTCGGCACGTGCCTGAGCGTCGTCCACGGTGCCCTGCCCATGGGGCACGGTGGTGCCGGCGCTGGGGACGACGTGCCCGTCCGGGGAGCCTGTGGAGGGCTCGACGCGCACAGCGACGCAGTTCCGGGTCCTCACAGGGACCGGAACTGCGTCGCTCGTGCCGCTCCGCAGCAGGGGGGGGGCACGCGGAGCCAGCGGGCGCCGGTCCGCCGGGGGACCGAAGTCCTCAGCCCCCGGGCGCTGCTGCCGATGGGTGGTCCGAAGGGCTCACGGACGGGTCCTCCTCGAAGCCCAAGGACGGACGTCGTGATCATCCTGACGCGCCTCAACGGCCCCCGGTTCGCGGTGAACCCGGACCTGCTCGAGCGGGTCGACACCACGCCGGACACCGTGCTGACCCTGCTCGACGGGACGAAGTACGTGGTGGCCGAGCCGATGGAGGAGGTCATCGACCGGATCCGCGACTTCCGGGCCAGCGTCATCGCCTCGGCCCGCGCGTGGGACGGCGACGCGAGCCCCGCCGACCGGGCCGCGGAGCGCGCCGCCGAGCGCGCCCACGACCGGGCCGAGCGCGCCCACGATCGGGCCGAGCGAGCCCACGACCGAGACGGCGCGGACCCGGGCCTGGCGCCCGCGGTCCCCCTGCGGCGCACCCGGAGGAGCTGACCGATGGATCCCGCGACCCTGCTCGGACTGGGCATCGCCTTCGCCTCGGTCCTCATCATGATGCTGCTCGAGGGCGGCAACCCGATGAGCATCATGCTGCCCCCGCCGCTGATCCTCGTCTTCGGCGGCACCATCGGCGTGGCCATCGCCGGTGGCCTGCTGCGTGACCTGAAGCTCGTCGTCGCCGGGGCGAAGAAGGCGCTGCTCGGCGGTTCCGTCGCACCCGAGGAGACGATCGCCGAGGTCGTCGGCCTGGCCGAGCGCGCCCGGCGCGAGGGCCTGCTGGCCCTGGAGGACGCCGTCTCCGGCGTCGAGGACCCCTTCCTCAAGGACGGGCTGCAGGCGGCCATCGACGGCACCGACCCCGAGGACCTGCGCGGCATCCTGCTCGACAAGATCGACGCCAAGCGCGCCCAGGACAAGGTCCCCGTGAAGACGTTCACCGACATGGGCGGGTACGCGCCGACCATCGGGATCATCGGCACCGTCATCAGCCTCGTGCACGTCCTGGAGAACCTCAGCGACCCCTCGTCGCTGGGGCACATGATCGCCGCGGCGTTCGTCGCCACCCTGTGGGGCGTGGCCTCGGCCAACCTCATCTGGCTGCCGCTGGCGGCCCGGCTCAAGCGGCTCAACGAGCTCGAGGTCGCCCAGATGACGCTGGTGGTCGAGGGCATCCTGTCCATCCAGGCGGGCGCCAACCCGCGCCTCGTCCAGCAGCGCCTGAGCAGCCTCGTCCCGCCGGCCTCCGCGGACAAGACCGCGGCATGAGCACCCAGCGACCCGCGCCGGGGGGTGGCCGGTGAGCGCTGACCGCCGTCGCCGCGGCGGCCACGAGGAGGAGCACGAGAACCACGAGCGCTGGCTCGTCAGCTACGCCGACATGATCACCGTGCTGATGGCGCTGTTCATCGTGCTGTACGCCATGAGCCAGGTCGACCAGGCGAAGTACGTCGAGCTGCGCAACAGCCTCGCGCAGGGGTTCGGCAACGACTCCAGCTCCCCCGTGCCCGGCGGGACCGGCCTGCTGGAGGACAGCGGCCGCCAGCCCACCCCCGTGCAGGAGCAGGTCGGCGCGGCCCCGCAGCCCATCGACCTGACCGGTGAGGGCCGCACGGACGCCGGCCGGCAGGAGGACACCGGGCTGACCCAGGAGCAGCTGCGGGCCCTCGCCGAGGCGGAGGTCGCCGACCTGGAGCGGGTCAAGGCCGAGCTGGAGGCCGCGCTGGCCGCCCAGGGACTGGGCGACCGGGTGCGGTTCCGCATCACCGAGCGGGGCCTGGTCGCGGCGGTCGTCGCCGACGACGTGTTCTTCGACTCGGCGAGCGCGGCGATCCGCCCGACCGGCCTGCGGGTCCTGGACACCATCGCCCCGGTGCTCAAGCAGCGGCCGGAGGAGATCGCGGTCGAGGGCCACGCCAACCACCTGCAGATCACCAGCAGCGCGGTCTACCCGACGAACTGGGAGCTGTCCGCGGCCCGGGCGGCGAGCGTCGTCCGGCGCCTCGTCGACGCCGGCGGGCTCGCCCAGACCCGCCTGTTCGCCACCGGGTTCAGCGACACCCGCCCGCTGTACCCCCCGCAGTCCCCCGAGGCGCTCGCCGGCAACCGGCGCGTCGACCTCGTGGTCGTCTCGCAGCAACCGGCCCAGGTCCGCGTCCTCCTGCCGGAGATCGCGGCCGCCCGGGCCACGGCACAGGGAGGGTGAGACGTGGCGACGTCCGTTCCGGCACCCCGAAGCACCCAGGAGAGAGTCATGTCGACAGCGACCAAGGCGCGGCCCGCCACCAAGGGCGCCGCGAAGGCCAAGGCCGCCGCCGCGGAGGAGACCGAGGAGACCACGGGGGGCGGCCGCAAGAAGCTGCTGCTCGTCGTGGTGGCCGCCGTCCTGGTGGCCGCCGCGGCGGCGTGGTTCCTCCTGCTGCGCCCCGCCTCCGGCGAGGAGCCGGAGCGGGTCCCCGGTGAGGTGCTCGTGATGGAGCCGATCAGCGTCAACCTGTCCAACGGGCAGTACCTGCGCTTCGGCCTGGCCCTCCAGGTGGTCGAGGAACCGGCGCACGCGCCGGACGGCAGCAAGGCCCTCGACCTGGCGATCGCGCACCTGTCCGGCCAGGACGCCGCGGCGCTCGCCGACCCCGAGCAGCGCGAGGCCGTGAAGTCCGAGCTGCGGGACAAGATCGACGAGGCGTACCACCACGAGGTGATGGACATCTACTTCACCGAGTTCGTCACCCAGTAGCCCCCAGCGCACCAGCACACGCCCGAGGAGGACGCCGGCACGGACGCCGGCGCACGCACAACCGGGTGGGACGCCGGCACGGACGCCGCGTCGTCCCGCCCCGCACACAGCCGTCGGCAGGACGTCGCCCCGGCCGCCGCGCGAGCCCCGCGGCGCCGTTACCGCACCCGTCCCGTTTTCCCGGCGTGTCACGGCTCAGGGTCACCCACCTGGCTGCCGATGAACGGCTTGTGACCGTCGACAACGCTCCGCACACGTCAGTGCGCTCCCGCCGTCGCGGCGCCGTCGTGGGGTACGACTTCAGCGCCCCCGCCGGCCTGTCCCGCGAGCACACCCGGCTGCTCGAGGTCGCGTTCGAGACCTTCGCCCGGCAGTGGACGACCCAGCTGGCCAGCCGCCTGCGCTGCAGCACCGAGGTCACGCTGACCTCGCTCGAGCAGCAGACCTACGACACGTACGCCGCCGACCTCGTCGCCCCCACCGTGCTCGTGACCTTCGCGACCGAGTCGTTCGGCACCGGCCTGCTCCAGATGTCCGTGCCGACCGCGCTGCAGCACCTCGACCACGCCCTCGGCGGCCGGGGCGCCGCCGAGCAGCCGACCCGCCAGCTGACCGACATCGAGGTGGCGGTCACGCAGGGGATGTGCGAGCGGGCCCTCGGGACCCTGGGGTACGCGTTCGCGTCCGTCGCGCCGGTCGAGCCGCGGGTCGACGGCTTCCACCAGGACCCGCAGCTGCTGCAGGCGGCGAAGGCCAACGACATGGTCGTGGTCGCGACCTTCGAGCTGCGGATGGAGGACGACGCCCAGCCGGCGACGCTGATGCTGCCGCTCGCGCCGATCCTGCAGCGGCTCACCGCCGGCGACGCCGAGGACACCCGCACCCCGGAGGAGATCGAGCGCGCCCGGGCCGCGGCCGCCGCCCTCCAGGCGTCCCTGCCGGAGGTCCCGGTGGACGTCGCCCTGCGGCTGGCCCCGACGACCGCCGCCCCGCACGAGGTGCTGGCGCTCGGCGTCGGCGACCTGCTGCGCCTGCCGCACCCAGCCACCAGCCCGCTCGAGGTCGTCGCCGAGGGCGTCGTCGTCGCACGGGCCGTCACCACCGCGCGGGGCAACCGCCGCGCCGGCCTGATCGTCAGCACCGAGGAGGACCACCGATGACCGCGCAGCCGGTCGAGACCACCGGTCTCAGCCCGCAGGAGGCCCGGGCCCTGTCCGTGGCCGCCGCCACCGCCGCCGCCCCGACCATCCCGTCGCCGCACCCGCTGGAGGTGGGCGCGGAGTCGTCCGCCGCCCCGGCCGCCGGCACCCCGGTCTTCGTCGCGACGTTCACCGGGACGGCCAGCGGTGAGGTGGTGCTCGTCCTGGACGACGCCGTCACCTCGGCGCTGACGGACGAGGCCCTCGGTGTGACGGTCGAGGACGCCGTGAAGCCGGCCCTCGAGGCCGCGGCCGCCACGCTCGGGCCCTGCGTCCTCGGTCCGGTCCGGTCCGCGGGCACCGAGGAGGTCGCCGGGACGTCGCTCGTCGCGCTCGTCGGCGGCGGCTCCGCCCTGGCCTGGGTGGGCGTGACGCAGCGGTCCGCGCAGGGCACGCCGTCCGTCCCGCGGCAGAAGGCCTCCGCCGGCGCCGCCGCGCCGTCGGCCGCCCCGGCGCCCGGGGCCGTGGCCGTCAACAGCCTCGGTCTGCAGCTGCTGAAGAACGTCGAGATGACCCTGTCGGTCGAGATCGGCCGGGCGCGGATGACCGTCCGCGACCTGCTGAACCTCGAGCCCGGCTCGGTCGTCGAGCTCGACCGCGCCGCCGGCGCCCCCGCCGACCTGCTGGTCAACGGCCGGCTGATCGCCCGCGGCGAGGTCGTCGTCGTCGACGAGGACTTCGGCCTGCGGATCACCGAGCTGGTGCAGCCGTCCGGGGAGGGCTCCGCCTGATGGAGACCCTCGGCCTGGTCCTGCGCGTGGGCCTGTCGCTGGCCTGCGTGCTGGGCCTGGTCTGGTTGTTCAGCAAGGGGGCCCTCAAGGGCGGCCTGGGCACCCGCCCGTCCGCCCGCGGGCGAGTCCAGCTGCTGGCCCGCCAGCAGCTCAGCCGCTCGGGCAGCGTGGCCGTCGTCCAGGTGGGCGGGCGGGCCCTGGTCCTCGGGGTCACCGAGCAGCAGGTGACCCTGCTGACGGAGACCGACCTGGACGCGGTGGTCGCCCCCGAGCCGAGCGAGGCGAGGGACGACGTCACGGCGAGCCTCGTGGCCGCCGTCCCGACGTCGACCGACGCAGCCGACACGCCCCCGGCGGCCCACGGGACGGTCACCGACCCGGCGGCGTCGTCCGACCCCGCCCCGTCCGCCGGCCCGTCCGCCGTCCCCGCCCCGCGCACGCCGTCGGCGCCGTCCTCGGCGCTCGCCGGCTCGGCGCTGTCCCCAGCGACCTGGGCCCAGGCGGTCGAGGTCCTGCGCGAGAAGACGACGCGACGATGACCCGCCGACCTCACCGGCCGACGCCCGCCGTCCGCCGGGCCACGAGCACGCTGCTCGCCGGCCTGCTGGTCGCCGCGGCGACGGTCCTGGGCGTGCTCGTCACGGCGTCCGGCGCCCACGCCGACCCGGTCGCATCGACCGAGGTGCTGCTCGCGGCCCCGGTGCCTCCCACCCCGCCGGAGGCGCCGACCGAGCCCACCGCTCCCGCGGGGCAGGACCCGACGGTCTCGGTGGACATCAACGGCATCGAGGGGACGCCGAGCACGTCCATCGTCGTCATCCTGGCCATCACGGCCCTGTCGGTCGCGCCTGCGCTGCTGCTGATGATGACGTCGTTCACGAAGATCTTCGTGGTGCTGGCCATCACCCGCAACGCCCTCGGCCTGACGTCGGCGCCGCCGAACCAGGTGATCGCCGGGCTGGCGCTCTTCCTGTCGCTGTTCGTCATGGGGCCCGTGCTCAGCGACGTCAACGACACCGGCGTCCAGCCCTACCTGCGCGGTGACCTGACCCAGTCGCAGGCGCTGGAGACCGGCAGCGTCCCGCTGAAGGAGTTCATGCTCGAGCAGACCCGCGCCGAGGACCTCGCGCTGGTCACCCGCGCCGCGGACCGGCCGAACCCCGAGACGCGGGCCGAGACGCCGATGCTCACCCTCATCCCGGCGTTCCTGCTCTCGGAGCTGCGGGCCGCGTTCATCATCGGGTTCGTCGTCTTCGTGCCGTTCCTCGTCATCGACATCGTCGTCGCCTCGGTGCTGATGGCGATGGGCATGATGATGCTCCCGCCGGTCACCGTGTCGCTGCCGTTCAAGCTGCTCCTGTTCGTGCTCGTCGACGGCTGGGGCCTGGTCATCACCGCCCTCATCGGAAGCTACGGGTAGCCGCGATGGACGACACCGGGGTCATCGAGATCGGGCTGGCCGCCCTCACCGTCGCGGCCAAGCTCTCCGCGCCGATGCTGCTGACGGCGCTCGTCGTGGGGTTCGCGATCTCCTTGTTCCAGTCCGTCACCCAGATCCAGGAGATCACCCTCAGCTTCGTGCCGAAGGCCGTGGCGGTGGGGATCGCCCTGCTGGTGTGCGGCAACTGGATGCTGCACGAGATCACCTCGTTCACCATCGCCCTGTACGACCGCATCCCCGACCTCGTCCGCGGCGGGTAGCGGTGCAGTACGAGCTGCCGATGGAGACGCTGGTCAGCCTGTTGCTGGCCACGGTCCGGACGGCGAGCTGGCTGCTGCTGGCGCCACCGTTCTCGCACCGCTCGATCCCCGCCCAGGTCAAGGCGCTGCTCGCGCTCGCGCTCGGGCTAGCGGTGCTGCCCGACGTCCCGCCCGAGCTGCTGCGCGGTGGCCTGGACGGCGTCGCGCTGACCGTGGCGACGGCGCAGGAGGTGCTCGTCGGCAGCGCGCTGGGGTTCCTGTGCCTGCTCGTGTTCGCCGCCGTGCAGTCGGCCGGTGACCTGCTCGACCTGTTCGGCGGGTTCCAGATGGGCGTCCTGTTCGACCCGCAGACCGGCGTCGGGTCCGCGGTCATGGGCCGCACCTACTACCTGACCGCGCTCGCGCTGATGTTCTCCACGGACGCGCACCTGCTGGTGCTGCGCGGTCTGCTGCGCACGTTCGACGTCCTGCCGCTGGGGCAGCTCCTCGACCTCGGGACGCTCGCGCAGGTCCTCACCGACGGCGTCGTCGGGATGGTGCTCGCTGCGCTGCAGATCGCCGGTCCGATCATCGGCGTGCTCTTCCTCGCCGACGTGGGGCTGGGCCTGCTGACCCGGATCGCGCCGGCGCTCAACGCCTTCGCCCTCGGGTTCCCGCTGAAGATCCTCATCACCCTGGTCGTCGTCGGCCTGGCGTTCCAGACCCTCCCGCAGGTGGTCGTGGCGCTGGCCGACCAGGTCGTCGAGCTGACGGTGGGGGTGGCCGGCGGATGAGCTCGGACGGCAACGGCGAGAAGACCGAGAAGCCCACCCCGCAGAAGATCAAGGAGGGGCGCAAGCAGGGGCAGGTGCCCCGCTCCAGCGACCTGGCCGCGTGGGCGGGGATCGGCGCGGCGGCCGCGGTGCTGCCGATGGTCATCCGCAGCGGCCGGGACCGGATGAGCGAGGTGATGGCGCAGGTCTCGGACGTCGCCTCCGCCCCCGAGCCCGCGCTGGCCCGCGCGGCCCTGTCGGGGGCGCTCGTGGACGCCGCGTGGATCCTGGCGCCGCTCGGCTTCGTGACCGTCGTGGTGGCGATCGGGGCGACCGTCGCGCAGGGCGGCATGTTCTTCGCGACGAAGAAGGCCAAGCCGGACCTCAAGCGCCTCGACCCGCTGAAGGGCCTGAAGAACAAGTTCACCGTGCAGACGCTGTGGGAGGGCGTGAAGGTCACGCTCAAGACGGCGGTGCTGGGCGTCGTCCTGTACCTGACGGTGCAGGGGCTGCTGCCGATGCTCGTCGGCTCCGGGGCGCTGCCGCTGTCGGCGACGACGCAGACGGTGCTCGGCGGTGCCGGCAGCCTCATCCGGGCCGCCGTCATCGCGGGCGTGGTGCTCGCCGCGTTCGACTACCTGGTGTCGCGCCGGCAGATCATGAAGCAGCTGCGGATGAGCCACAAGGAGATCAAGGACGAGCACAAGCAGTCCGAGGGCGACCCGATGCTCAAGGGTGCGATCCGCAGCAAGCAGATGGCGATGAGCCGCAACCGGATGATGGCCGAGGTGGCCCAGGCGGACGTCGTCCTGGTCAACCCGACGCACGTCGCCGTGGCCCTGCGGTACGAGCCGTCGAAGGGCGCGCCGCGGGTCGTGGCCAAGGGGGCGGGGCACGTGGCCGCGCGGATCCGCGAGAAGGCGGCGGAGCACCGCGTCCCGATGGTGGAGGACGTCCCGCTCGCCCGGGCCCTGCACTCGGTCTGCGAGCTCAACCAGGAGATCCCGGCCGACCTGTACAACGCCGTCGCGCAGGTGCTCGCCTTCGTGATGCGGCTGCGCAGCCGTGGCGGGTCGTCCGGCGTCCACAAGGTCCCGCAGGCCGCCGTCCGCACCGCCTGACCCTGGGCGCACTGATCGTCAGACGTTCCTGGGGGTGATCACCACCAGGAACGTCCGACGATCAGTCGGCGCCAGTGGCGAGACAGCGCGGCTCCGGCGCGTGCGGAGCACCGGAGCCGCGCTCGGGTCACCGGTCGGCTGGGTCGCGGACGTCGGCTCCTGCGCTGTCCTGCGGCGTCGATGACTCACGGAGTCGTCGGTTGTTCATCGTGGTGAGCGCGAGGCGCTCCCAGTAGCCCGACCCGCTGAGCAGCTTGTGGTCCGCCCACCGCACAGGACGTGTGCCGAGGAAGCCGGCCAGCATCGTCACCACGAGCGTGGCAGTGACATAGCCGTTCGGCGCCGCCGACCGGGACAGCCCGACCGCCGTGACCGCGACGAGTGCGGCGACGGCAGAAGCCGCCCACCGGTCCACCCGAGGCACGGTCGCCCATGTGAGGAGTATGCCCAGGCTCGTACCGAACGCGGCTGCCAGAACATGTTCCACGGTGTCCACCACGATTCCCTCGCCGATGGCCGCTCGTCCACTCGAGCGGGCTCAGAAGCAGTCTTGGTCCTTGTACCGGAAGACTAGCCCGGGGGGTGCAGCGGTGACGGAGATGCACTGCTTGGCAGCGTTCGCGATATTGGCCTGAGCGAAGATGTACCCACCGTAAGCACCGCAGATCGCCGCGAGAGGCGGTGCATAAAGGCCCAGGATCCCGCACATGGCTGCCACGCCCCCAGCGCTCGCCAGGGTCTGCGTCTCCGTGCGGTTGAACTTTGCGTGGTAAGCCAGCTTCCACCACTTCCATCGGGGATCGGCGACGAGCGGGTACCGAACGTCCTCGTCTGCATCGATGACTTGGACGATCGTGCCCTCATGGACTTCGTAGTGCGTGGCCACGTCACGCCCCCGTGCATCTCGGACCCAGGGCTCGTCGAAGACGACGACGTCACCCATGTCGTTGGCCAGGACAAGTTGGCCGTCGGGGGCGTCCATCGGTCGATATCCGCTCGTGAACGCGTAGGTGAAGGTGTGTGGGGCCGACGCGGTCCGGATCACCGTCTGCATGCGCGTGGATCCGTCCTCGAGCAGTTGCACCGCGGCGTCCGCTCGACCGTCGCGGGCCCGGTAGACGACTGTCGAATCGGCGGCGACCTTGCCGGGATGCAGCTCCACCTCCTTCGGTAGCGAGATCGAGAAGGGCGCGCCGCCGTCTGGGGTGGCGGCGGTCACTGCCTGCGTCGGGTCGACGGGTGCCGTCCGGACGACCTGGTCCGTCTCATCAGTTACCGCACTCGACCCATCAAAGGCCCCGACGACATCTCCTTGGTCGGGAGCCACTTGGCTGATGAAGCCTGCCGTCTGGTCAGGGAAGGTTTCCTTTGCTTCGGTTGGCGACATGCCCGTTCCCAGCAGGGCAAGGGTCAAAGCGGTGGAGGTTGCTGAAAGCAGCGCGGTCTTGATCATGCCGGCACCCAAGCATCCGCATGACGAAAGTCAAAATTCGGTTGACTGATGAACCACTCGCATCGGGACGGGGTTCTGAAGTCCGTGGTCTCGTCAGCGCCTGGCGTCCGAGACAGTGTCAGCGCGACCAAGGTGGGTCAATCTGACAGCGATGGGCAGCGCAACCAGGCTGCAGCCCGGGGGCGACCGGGCCGGAGGTCATCCCCCGGGAGTGTCAGCTGGCCGCCGTAGGAAACGGCGCAGTTCCGGTGCCTGACAGGGACCGGAACTGCGCCGTCGTCACGCGCCGGCTCGGTGGCCGGAGGCGGGGGCGGTCGGCGTCAGGAGGCGGGGACCTTCGCGGCCGCCTCGGACAGCTTCGGCAGCAGGACGTCCAGGCCGTAGGGGATGGACAGCACGCTGACCGACGAGAACGCGGCGATCTGCTGCTGGTCGTCGAACAGCGCGGCGGAGCCGTTCTGCAGGGCGGGCAGCTGGGCGTACGCCGGGATGGACGACGGGTCGGCGCCGGCGAGCATCTCGGTGAAGGCGATCAGCACCTGGGAGGAGGTGTCCGGGACGTTCTCCAGGGACACGTCGGCGTAGAACGAGCCGGGGTTGGCCTCGGCGAGGGCCTGGACGCCGTCCGCGTTCGTCATGCCGAGCTGCTCGACGAGCTGCACCCGCGGGTCGCCCGGCAGGTAGACGCTCATGGTGTCGGGCGCGAGGCTCGCGTACGTGAAGGTCAGGCCCTCGAGCTCGGGGTGCTCGGCGGCCTGCTCGGCGAGCAGGGTGTCGATGTCGTCGACGAGCTGCTGGGCCTCGTCGGCCTTGCCGAGCGCCTCGCCGACGATGGTCGTCTGGTCCTGCCAGGAGGTCTGCCACGGCTCGCCGGGGTAGGCGACGGTCGGGGCGATCGCGGCCAGCTGCTCGTACACCGCCTCGTCGAAGCCCTCGTACGGCGCGAGGATGACGTCCGGCTCGAGGGTGGCGATGGCCTCCATCGGCGGGCCGTCGGTGGTGTCGAGCAGCGTGGTGACCTCGGGGTCGTAGTGCTCGACGTCCCAGGCGAGCAGGCCGTCCTCGTTCGCGCCGTAGTCGAAGCGCGGGATGCCGACCGGGTCGACGCCCAGCGCCCACACGACGTCCTGGGCGTTCCAGCCGAGGGTGACGACGCGCTCGGGCTCGGACTCGATGGTCGTCTCACCGAACGCGTGCTCGATGGTGACGGGGAAGGCACCGTCGGAGGAGCCGGCGGTGTCGCCGCTCGTGCCGGAGTCCTCGGACGACGAGCAGGCGGCGAGCAGGGACGTCGCCGCCAGGGCGGCGAGGACGGCGCGGACGCGCATGGGGGACCTCTCGGTGGGTGGGGCGCAGCGAGGCGCGGGAACACAACGGAGGGAAGGCTAACCTAACTCCGTCGCGGGTCGTCACCCGGTCGGTCCACGGAGAGGCGCAGGTCACGCGGCGCGTGCCGCGGATCGTGCCCAACGTGACCCGATCGCCACTCACGGCTACAGGTGGTCCCCGGGTCGGCCGAGAAAGGAGAACAGCCAGGACGGCGAACCAGCGGGGCCACGGATCGGCCACGACGACCAGCAGAAGGACCTCCTTCCCGCATGCCTCCGGCCTCCTCCGCCTCGACCCGCCGCGGTCCGGGCCTCGCCGCGCTCGCCGTCCCCGTCGGCGTCGTCGCGATCGTCCTGCTCCTCGTCGTCCCCATCCCCGCCGCGCTGCTCGACCTGCTCATCGCCGCCAACATCGTCGGCGCCCTGGTCATCCTGCTGACCAGCATGTACGTCAAGCGACCGCTGGACTTCGCGATCTTCCCGTCGCTCCTGCTCGTCTTCACGCTGTTCCGCCTCGGCCTCAACGTCGCGTCCACCCGCCTCGTCCTCGGCGACGGGTACGCCGGCAAGGTCATCGACGCGTTCGGCCACTTCGTCGTCGGCGGCTCCCTCGTCATCGGCCTGGTGATCTTCCTGATCCTGGTCGTCATCCAGTTCGTCGTCATCACCAACGGCGCCGGCCGCGTCGCCGAGGTCGGCGCGCGGTTCACCCTCGACGCGATGCCCGGCAAGCAGATGGCCATCGACGCCGACCTGAACGCCGGGATCATCGACGAGAACGAGGCGCGCCGCCGGCGGGCGGACGTCGGCGCCGAGGCCGACTTCTACGGCGCGATGGATGGCGCCTCGAAGTTCGTCAAGGGCGACGCGATCGCCGGCATCGTCATCACCCTGATCAACCTCATCGGCGGCTTCGTCATCGGGATGATGCAGCGGGGGATGGCACCGGGCGAGGCCCTGCAGACGTACTCGCTGCTGACGATCGGCGACGGCCTCGTCACCCAGATCCCCGCCCTGCTGATGTCGGTGTCCACCGGCCTCATCGTCACCCGGGCCACCACCCAGGGCGACATGGGCTCGGACGCCACCAAGCAGCTCACCCAGCACCGCAACGCGCTGCTCATCGCCGGCGGCGCGGCCATCGCCATCGCGCTGCTGCCGGGGATGCCGAAGCTGCCGTTCATGCTCGTCGGCGCCGGGATCCTGCTCGTCGCGCAGCGGGTCAAGGACCGCCCCGACGAAAACGCCGCCGAGACCTCCGAGGCCGCCGCGCTCACCGGCCCGCCGCAGCCCGACACCCCCGAGACGCTCATGCAGCAGATGCGGGTCGACCCGCTCGCCATCGAGCTCGCCCCCGACCTCGTCGACCTCGTCGACGCCGCGTCCGGCGGGGACCTGCTCGACCGGGTGCGCGCCCTGCGCCGCAAGGTCGCCCTCGAGCTCGGCGTCGTCGTCCCGCCCGTGCGGACGCGCGACAGCATCGACCTGCCCGCGCACACCTACGCCATCCGGATCTCCGGCGTCGAGGTCACCCGCGGTCAGGCCCCGGCCGGTCGGGTGCTGGCCCTCGGCGACGGCCTCGACGCCCTCCCCGGGACGCCGACCACCGAGCCGGTGTTCGGGCTCGCCGGCCGCTGGGTCCCCGCCGAGCTGCGCCACCAGGCCGAGCTCGCCGGCGCCACCGTCGTGGACCGCGCGTCCGTGCTCGTCACGCACCTGGCCGAGGTCATCCGCGGCAACGCCGCCCGGCTGCTCAGCCGCGAGGACGTGCGCGCCCTCGTCGACGGCGTCAAGGCCGAGCACCCAGCCGTCGTCGACGAGCTCGTCCCCGGCGCCCTCAGCCTGGGCCAGGTGCAGCAGGTCCTCCAGCAGCTGCTCGCCGAGGGCGTGCCGATCCGCGACCTGCCGCACATCTTCGAGGGGCTGTCGCTCAAGGCCCGCAGCGGCACCGAGCTCGACGGGCTCGTCGAGGCCGCACGGACCGCGCTCGGCCCCGCCGTCGCCGCCCAGTACGCCCAGGACGGCGTGCTGCGCGTCATCACCCTCGACCCGCTGCTCGAGCAGTCCGTGGCGGACGCCGTCCGGCCCGGTGACACCGGCCCGGTGCTGGCGCTCGACCCGCGCCGCGCGGAGGGACTCGTCGACCAGCTCCAGCGGCTCGTCGCCCAGGCCGAGGACCGCGGGCTCACCGCGGTGCTGGCCGTGGCGCCGGGCCTGCGCTCACCGGTCCGGCAGCTCGTGGCGCTCGGCGTCCCGCGGCTGTCGGTCCTGTCGTACACCGAGGTCGGCGCGTCCGGCCTGCCGATCGAGACCGTGGGGACGGTGACGAACCTCGATGCGCTTGCTGCTTGAGGGTCCGGCGATCGAGCCGCTGCTGGCGCGCGTGCGCGTCGAGCACGGCCCGAACGCGCGCATCGTGAAGGCCGAGCGGGTGCGGTCCGGCGGGTTCGCCGGCTTCTTCGCCCGGGAGCGCTTCGAGATCACGGTCGAGGTGGACGACGCCCCCACGGCGGCCGCGTCCCTCACGCCGTCGGTGCCCGCCCCCGCGCCGCTGAGCGCACAGGCCACCGCGCCGAACACCGCGCCGAACACCGCGCCGACCACCGCGCAGGCGACCGCGGGCCCGGCCGGTATCGAGGCCCTCGTCGCGGCCGCCGAGGAGGAGGAGCGGCGCACGGCCGCACCGGCTCCTGCTCCGGCCACCGCCGCCCTCACCGCCCCTGCGGCCACCGCGCCGCCGGCTCCGGCCGCCACCGAGACGGTCCCGGCTGCCCCCGCCCCGCCGACCGCCGGCCCGGGCGGGACCTCGACCCCGCAGGCCGCTGGTGCGGTGGGCGCCACTCCCGCCCCGGACACCCAGCGTCCGCTGTCCACGGACTCGCCGGCCTTCGCCAAGGTGCTGCAGGCGCTCCAGCAGCGGGCCGAGGCGGGCACCCTCCCGCTGCCCGGTCCCGTCGAGCCCCCGTCCACGCCGGGACCTGCGCCGGAGCCCGCGCCCGCGACGGGGCCCGCGTCGGCGCCCGAGCCCGCGTCGGCGCCCGAGCCCGCGTCGGGGCCTGCGCCCGCGTCGGGGCCTGCGCCCGAGGCGGCACCGGCCGCGCGGACCGTTCGCGAGCCGGCCGTGCGCACCTTCCGGGAGCGGTTGCGCGACGTCGGCCTGCCGCCGGCGCTGCTGGACCAGCTCGACGACGAGTCCGGCCCGACCGAGCTCGTCGACGCGCTGCGCACCCTGCCGGCGGCTCCCCGGCTGATGGCCCGCGCCGGCCACCTCGTGGCCGTCGTCGGTGAGCGCCGGGACGCGCTGGGCACGGCCCGTCGCTACGCCGACCGGCTCCGGCTCGACCCGGCCGCCGTGCTGGTGGCGGGCCGGCCCGTCGACCTCACCGACCACGTCGCCGAACCGGCCGGCGACGGCTCCGTCATCTGCTCGGCGGACCAGGGGCGGCGCGCGTCCGCGGCGGTCCGGGTCGCCGACGTCCCCGCGGTCGTCGCGGTCGAGTGCGGCGTCGGTGCCGACGAGACCGAGTGGGCCGTGCAGCTGCTGCGCGCGATCAGCCCGGACCAGGTCGTCGCGTGCGTGGACGCCACCCGCAAGCCGGCGGACACCCGCGCCTGGCTGGACGGGTGGGCCGGACCGGGCGTCGGCGTCGACGCCCTGAGCGTCGTCCGCGCCGCGTCCACGGCCGACCCGGGCACGGTGCTGGACCTGGGCGTCCCCGTGGCGGAGGTCGACGGGCTGGAGGCGACGGCGACCACCTGGCTCGCCCTGCTGCTCGACCGCGTCCAGCCGTCCGGGCTGCCCCGCACCCGGGCGCCGCGCCCGACCGCCCCGCCGCAGGTCGCGCGCCGGTCCCTGACCCAGCCGACCGAGACCCAGCCCACCGCGACGAAGCGGACGACAACCAAGCGCACCACCGCGACGCACGGCACCGCGAAGCGCGTGGCCGCCGAGCGCACCGGCACGAGCGCCGCGACGACCCGGTCCCGGGCGGTCCGGACGCCGGAGCAGCCGCTGGTCGCGGCGACCGGCGGCGGCACCCGTGGGCGCCGTCCCGTCCCGCCGGTGGCCTCGTTCGCGCCGCCCCGTCCCCGCGCGCCCAAGCCTGGCCCGCACCTGTTCCCGCAGGCCTCCCCCCAGCCCCGGCCCCAGTCCCAGCCGCCGACCTCCGGAGGGAACTCGTGAACATCGGGATCGTGGCCGTCCTGGCGGCCGTCCTGTCCGCCCCGGCGCTCGCCGGGATGCTCGACGGCTCGGTCTCCCAGGACCAGGCCGGTCTGCGCGTCCTCCTCGCGCTGGTGGTGGCGATGGTCGTGGAGACGCTGGTGCGCGGCTTCCTGACCGCCGTCCGGCCCGCTGACGAGGACGCGGTCGACGGCACCGGCGGGGACGGCGCGGACGGCGCCGCGGTCACGGCGACCTCCGGTGCGCCGGCCGACACCCCCCGCCGCAGGCGCACCGACGGCTGACCGGCACGTATGCTCGCCCGGTGCTGGTTCTGACTCGACGGGCGGGCGAGAGCGTCGTCATCGGCGACGACGTCGTGGTGACCGTCGTCGAGGTGCGCGGGGACGTCGTCCGCCTCGGCATCGACGCACCGCGCGAGGTGAAGGTGCACCGCGAGGAGGTGTACCGCGCCGTCGCCGAGACGAACGCGGCCGCCGCGGCGGTGTCGGACGACGACGTCTCGCGCCTGACCCAGTCGCTGCGCCGTTCCGCGCCCCCGGGCTGAGTCCGCACCTACCCTGGACCGGTGCGATCCGCCGCACCGCTGGTGCTGCTGCTGGTCCTCGCGGGGTGCACCGACGGGACGCCCCGCGACGGGGCCGTCGCGCCGTCCGGCTCCACCACGTCCGCGGCCCCGCAGTCCACGACCCTGATGGCGTCACCCACCACCGGTGGGCAGGGGACAGGACAGGACGGCACCCCGGTGGGCCGCTGGGAGACGGACCTGACGTCGTTCACGCGCGCCGCCGACGAGGTCGTCTGCAGCGGCCCGGTGCACCTGGACCTCGACCCCGGCGGCGCGTTCGCCGCGAGCGCCGAGCCCCGGTGCACCCGCCGTGGCGTGGTGGTCTCGACGTCGACCCGGTGGTCGGGCACGTGGCGCGCCGACGGTCAGGTGCTGGCGGTCGACGGCTCCCCGGGTGAGGTCGAAGTGACGGTCGACGGGGTGCCGGCCCCCCTCGGACCGCTGCGCGACCTGACCCACGCGCTGACGACGTCGGTGGGGTACCGGGTCGACGGCGACCGGCTGCTGCTCGGACCGCTGGACGGCTCCGGGGCCGAGGTGGCCCTGCGCCGCGCGGGGTGAGCCGACGTCAGCGCAGCGTCCACCGCTGGTTCGCCGCACCGGTGCACGTGTGCACGCGCACCGGCGTGCCGTTCGCCGCCCCCCAGCCGGTCGCGTCCAGGCACAGCCCGGAGGACACGGAGCGGATCGTCCCGTCACCCTCGAGCTGCCAGCGCTGGTTCGGCCGACCGTGGCACGGCCAGGTGCCCACCTCGCTGCCCGGCTCCGTCCGCGCCCGCAGGACGTCGAGGCACAGCGTGCCGTGCAGGCGCAGCTCGCCGGTGTCCGTCCACGTGAACCGCTGGCTCGACCCGTCGTAGCAGTCCCACAGGTGCGTCAGCGCCCCGGGCTCGCGGGACGCGCCGACCACGTCGAGGCACCGGCCCGAGTGCCGGCCCACGACGGCGGAGGGACGACCCGGGGGCGGTGGGGCGCCGGTCGTGACCTCGACCGCGTACCGGTGCGTGTCCAGGCGCCCGGCGCCGGTGAACACCTCGGTGCCCGCCTGCACGCTGGTCAGGTACGCGGTGGCGGGGACGGAGCCGCGCCGGACCAGCTCCTCCAGCGCGTCGGCCAGGTCGAGGTCGACGGACCCGGTGCTGCTGGTGCGGACGAAGGAGTGGACCCGCCACCCGATGTCGCCCTCGTAGAGGTCCCAGGTGGCGCCGCCGAGGGAGACCGTGCCCACGCGGGTCCCGATGGGCGCGGCCCCGCCGGTGCGGTACGGCCACAGCATGACCTCGTGGGTCGGCTGGTCCTGCCAGGTGGGGGCGGCCACGTCGTGCAGCCACAGGTCGTAGGCGACGTTCATCGCCCCGGGGGTGGTGCTCGTGACGGTGTAGTCCCAGGTCGTGGCGACCCGCGGCCGCTCGTCCAGCCGCACCGGCAGCCCGCCGCCCGGCACCTTGGTGCCCCAGTGCCACCCGAGCACCGCGCTGGTGAAGGACTTCACGGCGTCCGGGCGGCCCTGCCACTCCCACCGGGTGCTCCAGGAGACCTGCGACCCGTCGACCGTGCCGGGCGTCAGGCACTGCGTGCCGGTGCCGGCGTCCGCGCCCCACAGGTTGTTGTTCAGCCAGTAGGGGCCGAAGGGGGTGACGTGACCGAACGGCTCGCAGGTCTCCGCCGGAGGGGCCGCCCGGGTCGTCCCCAGGGCGCTCGCGGGTGCGGCGACGGCGCCGGCCGCCACGAGCACCGCGGCGGCCAGCCAGGCCAGCAGCGCCCTGGCCGTCCCCGCGGCGGGGGTGCGACGGCCGGTCGCCGGACCGGTCGCCGGGCCGGTCGCTGGGCGGGCCGGGTGCGCGGGTGTGGTCATCGGCGTCCTCGCAGCCGGTGGGTCGAGGACGTGGCGTGCGCGGCCCGCACCGGCCGGCGACCGCGCCGGGCAGAGTCTGCCGGACGGTGGCCGGCCGGTGGGGTCAGGCGGTCAGGCGGCCAGGTGCTCAGGCGGTCAGGCTGAGCGCCTCGGCGACGCGGCGGTGCTCCGCTGCCTCGTCGCTGCGCCCGGAGCGCTCGAGCGTGCGCGCGAGGGCGTGCCGCGCCCACCCGTCGTCCGGGCGGTCGGCGACGAGGTCGCGCAGGACGGTCTCGGCGCGCCCGAGCTGCGCCGAGCCGTAGTACGCGCGGGCGAGCAGCTCGCGGGCGCCGCGGTGCTCGGGGGCGGCCTCGACGACGGGCGCGACGACGCGGGCGGCGTCGGCGGGACGGCGCGCGGCCAGCAGGTTCTCGGCGCGCCGGAACTCGGCGTACAGCTCGTCCGCGCTCAGCTCGCGGGTGGCCATCGTGCGGGTGGAGGTCACGGCGCTCCTCCCGGGCGTCGGGCCGGCCCGGTCGGGCACGGCGGTCGGTCCCAGCACCGGTGCAACCGCGGTGGGGCCGCGGCTGTTCCGCGCGTCCACCGCCGACGGGCCGGCCCACGGGCCGCCCGACGAGCCCCGCCGAGCCGCCCGACGAGCCGCCCGACGAGCCGGGCGACGGGCCGCCCGTCGCCGGTCAGGTCCCGGGCGGCCGGTCCCGGCCCGACGTGGGCGCAGGGGCCTGCCGAAGCCGCGCCCCGCGCGGCAGCCCGAGCAGGCCCACGACGGCTCCCGCCGCGAGCAGCCCAACGCACGTGGCCATCCCGACGGCGTACGCCGGGGTCAGCCGGTCCGGGTCGGCGTAGGCCTGCCCGCTGATGCCCGCGACGGCGGGCAGCGCGGCGACGGCCAGGAGGCCGCCGGTGCGCGCGACCGCGTTGTTGACACCGCTGGCCGTGCCGACGAGGTGCGCGGGTGGGGCGGCCATCACGGTCGCCGTCAGCGGTGCGACGAGCAGGGTGAGCCCGGCGCCGAAGAGGACGAGCCCGGGCAGCTGGTCGAGCCAGTACCCGTCCCCGGCCCGCAGCGGCACGAGCAGCAGCAGCCCGGCGGCGGCGACGGCGGGCCCCAGGGTCAGCGGGAGCCGGGGACCGACGCGCTGCCCCAGGGCCCCGGCCGGGCCGGAGAACGCGGTGAGCAGGACCGTCACCGGCAGCATCGCGACACCGGCGGCGAGCGGGCTGTAGCCGAGCGACACCTGCAGGTGCAGCACGAGCAGGAAGCTCATGCCGGACAGCGCGGCGTACACCAGCAGCGTCTCGGCGTTCACGATCGTGAACACCCGGTCGGCGAACAGCCTGGGCGGCACCATGGGGTGCCGGGCGCGGCGCTGCCGCAGCACGAACGCCGCCCCGCCGAGCACCGCGAGCGCGCCCGCGAGGGCCGCCCGGCCACCCGAGCCGGGTTCGGGGGCGGCGACGAGCGCGTAGGTCAACGCGCCGAGGGCGAGGGCACCGAGCACGGCTCCCGGTGCGTCGACCCTGCCGGCGGCGGTGTCGTCGCGGCTCTCGGGGGCGTGCCGCAGCGCCAGCCACACGGTCAGCGCGGCCAGTGGCACGTTGACCCAGAACACCCACCGCCAGTCCAGGGCGACGAGCCAGCCGCCGACGAACGGGCCGACCGCCGTGCTCACCCCGGACAGCCCCGACCACAGCCCGATGGCGGTGGCCCGGTCGTCGGGGTGCAGCCCGGACTGCAGCAGCGCGAGCGAGCCCGGGGTCAGCAGCGCACCGCCGACTCCCTGCAGCACCCGCGCCGCGACGAGCCAGCCGGCGTCCGGGGCGAGTGCGCACGCGACGGACGCCACCGCGAACCAGACCACCCCGGCGACGAACACGCGACGGCGCCCGAGCCGGTCGCCGAGGGACCCGCCGAGCAGGATCAGCGCCGCCAGGGACAGCGTGTAGCCGTTGACGGTCCACTGGAGCTGGGCGAGCGAGGCGCCCAGGTCGCGGCCGATGGTGGGCAGGGCGACGTTGACGACCGTGGCGTCGAGGAACGCGACCCCCGACCCGAGGACGGTGGCCGTCAGCAGCCCCCGCCCGGCCGGTGAGCGCAGCCGGGGCGCGCCGGGCTCGGGGTCCGGGGCGGGCGCGGGGTCCACGGTCACCGCCCGACCAGGACGAGGACGGCGCAGGAGACGGCCAGGACGACGGTGAAACCGGTCAGCGCGAGCACCGGACCCGGCCTCACGGCGACGCGGTTGCGGTGCAGCCGGCGCTTCTGGTCGCGGGTGAGGACGACGGCCGCGAGCGACCCGCTGACGCTGACCACGACGGCGGCCCACCCGGCCTGGCCGCTGAGCCGGGTGGCCAGCAGCGAGACCACGACGAGCGCCAGAGCGGTGCGGGTCCAGGCCTGGTAGGTGCGCTCGGGCTGGGCGCCGGGGTCCCAGACCGCGCGGTGCCGGTCGGCGCTCACGCTGGCCCCGAGGCCTGCGGCGGGCCCACGGCTCAGCCCCCGCCGACGAGGACGCCGACGAGGAGCCCCCCGGCGCAGACCGCCACGGCGACCGCGAGCAGGGGTGCCATCCCGAGGCCGGGCAGGGTGCGGCCGTTGCGCAGCGCCCGCTCGCTGCGCAGCCAGCGCGAGAACGACGTCATGGCGAGCACCGCGCCGACCACGAGCAGCAGGATCGCCAGGACCTGGCGCAGGGCGACGGGCAGGGCGTCACCGGCGAAGGCCTCGAGCCCGATCCCGCCGGCGACGAGCGCCAGGGACGTGCGGATCCACGCCAGGAAGGTGCGCTCGTTGGCCATGGTGAACCGGGGGTCGGGGTCGTCGCCCTCGGCCAGGAGCCGGTCGAGCCAGCCGCGCGGGGACTGCATGACCCGCACGGTAGCCCCGGCCGGCGGGAACCTGCCGACCCTGTGGAGCGGTGGTGGGCTGTGCCACGCTGTGCGCGTGCCCGAGCTGCCCGAGGTGCAGGCGCTCGTGGACTTCCTCGCTGAGCGCGCGGTCGGTTCTGTCGTCGCGTCGGTCGAGGTGGCCGCGATCAGCGTCCTGAAGACGTACGACCCGCCGCCGACCGCCCTGCAGGGGATGCAGGTCACCGGCGTGGCGCGGCACGGCAAGTGGCTCGACCTGGACGTCGACGGGCTGCACCTGGTCTTCCACCTGGCGCGGGGTGGGTGGCTGCGGTGGTCCGACGCGTTGCCGGCGGCCCCGGCCCGCCCGGGCAAGAGCCCGATCGCGCTGCGGGTGCGACTGGACGACGGGTCGGGTGCGGAGCGGTTCGCCGGGTTCGACCTCACCGAGGCGGGTACCCGCAAGCGGCTGGCCGTGTACGTCGTGCGCGACCCTGCCGAGGTGCCGGCGGTCGCGTCGCTGGGCCCGGACCCGCTGGCGCCGGGCTTCGACCGGCAGGCGCTGGCCGGTCTGCTCGCCGGCTCCCGCCAGCAGGTCAAGGGCCTTCTGCGGGAGCAGTCGGTGGTCGCCGGGGTGGGCAACGCCTACAGCGACGAGATCCTGCACGCGGCGCGCATCTCGCCGTTCGCCGTCGCCGGCAAGCTCACCGACGAGCAGGTGGACCGCCTGCACGCCGCGCTGCACGAGGTGCTCGAGGAGGCCGTCGGCGCCGCGTCCGGCAAGCCGGCGAAGGAGCTCAAGGACGCCAAGCGCGCGGGCATGCGCGTGCACGGCCGCACGGGTGAGGCGTGCCCGGTCTGCGGGGACGTCGTCCGCGAGGTGTCGTTCGCGGACCGCTCGCTGCAGTACTGCGCCACCTGCCAGACGGGCGGCAAGCCGCTGGCCGACCGCAGGCTGTCCCGGCTCCTGAAGTGAGCCTGCTGACGTGAGCCCGCCGCCGGCGGCCGGCGGCCGGCGACCTAGCCTGGTGGCCATGCGAACCGCCCTGCGAACCGCCGTGCGAACCGTCGTGCCAGGGACCCCCGCGACGTGGTTCCGCCTGGTCGCGGTCGTCGAGGCCCTCACCTGGGCGGGCCTGCTCGTCGGTATGTTCTTCAAGCACGTCACCCGCACCACCGAGGTCGGCGTGCAGGTGTTCGGGGCGCTGCACGGCGGGGCCTTCCTCGCCTACGTGCTGGTGGTGCTGCTCGTCGCCCGGCCGCTGCGGTGGTCGCTGTGGACGACGGGGCTGGCGCTCGTCGCGGCGGTGCCGCCGTTCGCGTCGCTGGTGCTCGAGCGGTGGGCCGAGCGGTCCGGTCGGCTCGGTGAGCTGTCCGGTGCCGGCCGGGCCGACACCGCCGACGGCGCGGCGGGTGCGCGGGGCGTTCCGCAGGAGCAGCCCTCGGCGTAGCGTGCGGCGCATGTGCCGGAACATCACCGAGCTGCGCGGCCTGGAGCCCGCGGCGACGGACGAGGAGATCCGGGCCGCGGCGGAGCAGTACGTCCGCAAGGTCAGCGGCCTGCGCCAGCCGAACGCGGCCGCGCGGGCGGCGGTCGAGGCCGCGGTCGAGGAGGTCGCCGCGTCGACCGGACGGCTGCTCGCCGCCCTGCCGCCGCGCCGTCAGCCGCCGGCGACGGTGCCGCCGCTGCGGCGGCCGGAGGTGCGGGCGAGGATCGCCGCCCGCACCTCCTGACCGGCTCAGCTGTCGGGGCCGCCGTACTGCCCGAGCAGCGGGGACAGCGACTCCCAGCGCTCGATCTCGCAGCCGTTGGTGCGGTCGAACTCGGCGAGCACCTGGCCACCGCCGATCGTGCCGCTGATCGTGGCGGTCTGCGGGCCCCCGAAGACCATCGTGCAGGCGGCGTCCTTGGGGACGGCGGCGAACGCCGACGGCCACGCCTGGACGAGCGCGTCGCAGGCGGCCTGCGGGTCGGGGACGTCGCCGCCGGCCGGGTCGCAGGTGAGGCTGCGGGTGGTGGTGTTGCCGCTGCCGTCGTCGATGGTGATCGTCAGGTCCGCCGGCACGGGGCCACCGGGCTCGATGGTGGGGTCGCCGGTCTCGTCGGCGCTGGGCGACTCCGTCGGGGTCGGCGTGGCCTGCGTCGTCTCGGACTGGGCCCCGGGCACGACCTCGGGGTCGCCCTCGTCGCTCCCGCAGGCGGTCAGCGCCACGAGCGCGGCCGCTGCTGTCACGGCGAGGACGCGGCGGGCGGTGGGGCGGTGACGGACGGGCATCGTGGGCCTCCTGCGGGGTCGGTGGGTGGGGCGACGGTACCGGGGTGGGACGCACCTCAGGCACCCCCGGGTTCCGGGACGAACAGGACGAAACCGGACCGTTACCGACAGTCAAGGACGGGGCTGCTCCCGGCAGGCGGAGGACGGGCGTCAGGTGCCACGATGGGACCGCGAGACCACCCGACCGGGTCCAGCACCGAGGGCCGCCAGCACGTCCCGGAGCCGACCCCACCACCCGAGGAGCGCGCCGTGTACGAGGTCCCGACCGTGACCGTCGACGACGTCCCGAGCGACCTGCACGAGACCCTCGTGGTCGACGTGCGCGAGGACGACGAGTGGCGCGCCGGCCACGTCGAGGGGTCGGTGCACATCCCCCTCGGGCAGCTGGTGCAGCGGGTGACGGAGCTGCCCCGCGACCGGGAGGTCCTGGTCATCTGCCGCAGCGGCAACCGCTCGGGGCAGGCGGTGGCGTGGCTGAACGAGAACGGCTACGAGACCGTCAACGTCGCCGGGGGCGTCGGTGCCTGGCAGTCGGCGGGTCGTCCGCTGGTCGACGCCCAGGGGGAGCCCGGTCGCGTGGTGTGACGGCTGGGCGAGTCCGGACGCACGTCGTCGATGGGGTCGTCTCGCGCCATCTAGAACCTGCTCTAGACATCGCGAGACACGGCTCGACGGGCGCTCGGGGGGCCGCCCCCCGGCGCCTCTGTCGAGAGCGAGGGTCGGTAACGGGACGCAACCGGGCAAACACGACACGCCGGTCCGCGTCTCACGGAGCAAGTCGGCCTTGTCCATCCCCGGGTTTGCCTGTTGGGTGCGCGGTTGACCGGTGACACCCGCCGGTGCGACTTCCGAGGAGACGACGTTGACCCGACGCCCCGCGCGCCGCGCGATCCGCACCACCGCCGCGATCGCCGTCCTGGCCCTGCTGACCGCCTGCGGAGGCGGTGAGGACGAGGAGACCACCGCCGCCGAGGACACCCCGGCGGTGGAGCTGACCGAAGTGGAGGGCTCCGACCCCGCCGACGCCGGGTCGGCGCCCGCGCCCGAGGACGTCGCGCCCGTCGAGGCCGGGTCCCCCCAGCAGCTCGGCCCGGTGACCCTGGACTTCCCCGAGGGCTTCGCGCCGACGCCGGACAGCACGCCCGAGGGTCCGTTCGTCATCGCCCCCGAGAACCCGGCCGAGGGCGACCCGGTCATCACGGTCGTCGCCGAGCCCGGCGCGAAGATGACCGTTGCCGAGTACGCGCAGACGCTCGTCGACATGTCGCAGGGCACCGAGGCCGCCTCCGGGGTCCAGCAGGGGCCGGTGGAGTGGCCCGGCGCCGAGGAGGCGCACTTCGTGGTCCTCGACAAGACCCTGGAGACCTCGGGCGGCTCCGTGCCCAGCACCCAGGAGGCCCTGGTGCTGCGGTCCGGGGACACCCTCTACCTGGTGACCGCCGTGGCCGCGGCCGACGCCTACGACGCCTCCGGCGTGGGCCAGGCGCTGCGCTCCGCCCGCATCGCCGCCTGACGGCGGCCGCCGCACCCCTCGATCGGCCGCCCGGTCACGTGACCGGGCGGCCGATCGTGTCGTCTGCGTGTCTCTGCCGCTGACGCTAGACACGGCGATACGGTCCGATCGTGGACCCCGTGCGCAACCCCTACGCCCCCGGCGCCGGTCAGCGCCCGCCCGAGCTCGCCGGGCGCGACAAGGAGCTCGACGCGTTCGACGTCGTCCTCGAGCGCGTCGCCCGCGGGCGCCCCGAGCGCTCGATGGTCCTCACCGGGCTGCGCGGCGTCGGCAAGACCGTCCTGCTGAACGCCCTGCGGTCCTCGGCGGTGCGGCGCGGCTGGGGCACCGGCAAGCTCGAGGCACGCCCCGACACGCCCCTGCGCCGTCCCCTCGCGGCCGCGCTGCACCTGGCCGTCCGCGAGCTCGGCGTCCGCCAACGGGAGGAGGCCGACGAGGTCCTCGGCGTCGTCAAGGCGTTCGCGCTGCGCGCCACCGAACCCGGCGCGAAGGTCCGCGACCGGTGGCAGCCGGGCATCGACGTCCCCGCCACCACCGGCCGCGCCGACTCCGGCGACATCGAGATCGACCTCGTCGAGCTGCTCACGGACGTCGCCGGGCTGGCCGCCGCCACCGGCAAGGGCGTCGCCGTGTTCGTCGATGAGATGCAGGACGTCGTCCCGGACGACGTGTCCGCCCTGTGCGCGGCGTGCCACGAGCTGAGCCAGCAGGGGCTGCCGCTGATCGTCGTCGGCGCCGGCCTGCCGCACCTGCCCGCGGTGCTGTCGGCGTCCAAGTCGTACAGCGAGCGCCTGTTCCGGTACACCCGCATCGACAGGCTCGACCGGGCCGCCGCCGACCTCGCGCTGCAGGTGCCGGCGAAGGACGAGGACGCCGAGTTCACCGACGAGGCGCTGGACGCCCTGTACGAGCGCACCGACGGCTACCCGTACTTCGTCCAGGCGTACGGCAAGGTCGCCTGGGACGTCGCGCCGCAGTCCCCGATCACCGCCGGGGACGTCGCCGTCGCGGCACCCGACGCCGAGAACGAGCTGGCCGTCGGCTTCTTCGGCTCCCGCTACGAGCGCGCCACCCCCGCCGAGCGCGAGTACATGCGCGCGATGGCCGACCTCGGCACCGACGGCGACGAGGCCGTCGCCACGTCGGCCGTCGCCCAGGCCCTCGGGCGCAAGCCGCAGTCCCTGTCCCCGGCGCGGGACGGGCTGATCAAGAAGGGGCTCGTCTACTCCGGTGAACGCGGCCGGATCGCCTTCACCGTCCCCCACTTCGGCCGCTACCTGCGCGCGCACGCCACGGACTAGCACGTCAACCAGAGGTTGACATGGCGGATTCGTCAACCCGTCGTTGACGGGTGGAGATACGACCGTCGGCGTTGAAGCACGGTCTTCACGAGGCGGACGTGAGGCACGCGTGGGAGCACGCTGTGCGACTACTTGAGGTGAGGTGATGGACATGGCGAAGACCAGAGCGCATCAGGACGCCACGGGCTTGGAAGAGGTCGACCCTTCGACGCACCCTGCACGCGACGCCGCGTCGTTCCGTCGCATCGTCGCAGCGCGCCAGGACCTGTCGCTGGCCGAGGAGGCGCTGCGCGATGCCGTCCGGCGGGCACGGGAGGCCGGGGACTCGTGGACGGTGATCGGCGCCGCCCTCGACATCTCGCGCCAGGCAGCGCAGCAGCGGTTCGGCGCCCGTCGGGCGGTGGCGGACACCCACAGCGTGCTGTGATGGGGAGGTGGCGGACCGCGGCGCGACGATCGACCTGAACAGCGACCTCGGGGAGTCCTACGGGCGGTGGACGCTCGGGGACGACGAGGCGCTGCTCGGCGTCGTCACCAGCGCCAACGTGGCGTGCGGCTTCCACGCCGGCGACCCGTCGGTGCTGCGCCGCACCTGCCACCAGGCCGCCGAGCGGGGCGTCGTCATCGGGGCCCAGGTCTCCTACCGCGACCTGGCCGGGTTCGGCCGCCGGTTCATCGACGTCCACCCGGACGAGCTCGTCGACGAGGTGCTCTACCAGCTCGGCGCGCTGCAGGCGTTCGCGAAGGTCGCCGGCGCCGCCGTCCGGTACGTCAAACCGCACGGCGCCCTCTACAACGCCGTCGTCGAGCACGAGGAGCAGGCCCGTGCCGTGGTGGAGGCCGTCGCCCTGCACGACGACACCCTGCCCGTCCTCGGGCTGCCGGGCTCCGCGCTGCTCGCCGCGGCGCAGCGCGCCGGGCTGCGCGCGGTCCCCGAGGCGTTCGCCGACCGCGCGTACACCCCGCAGGGCACCCTCGTCAGCCGCCGCGAGCCCGGCGCCGTCGTCCACGACGCGCAGGAGGTCGCCCGCCGCGTCGTGCGGATGGCCACCGAGGGTGTCGTCACCGCCGTCGACGGCACCGACGTCCACGTCGGGGCCGCGTCGGTGTGCGTGCACGGCGACACCCCCGGCGCGGTGGACGTCGCGGCCGCGGTCCGCACCGCGCTCGAGGCCGCCGGGGTGCGGGTGGAGCCCTTCGCGTGAGCGTGCGGGTCCTGCCGTGCGGCGACGCCGCCCTGCTGCTCGAGGTGACCGGCCCCGGGGACGACGCGGAAGGCGGCCGCGACGACGCGGTCGACGCCGTCCTCGCGCTCGCCGACGCCGTGCGCGGCGCCACCTCCGGCGACGCGACGGTGCTGGACGTCGTCCCCGCCGCCCGGACCGTGCTCGTCACCGTGGAGCCGGGGACGCCGCTGGACCCGTTGCGGGACAGGCTGTCCCGGCTCCGCTCCGCACCGGGCGGGGGCGGCCGCCGGGCGGACGCCGACGTCGTCGAGCTGACGGTCCGCTACGACGGGCCGGACCTGGACGACGTCGCCGCCCTCACCGGGCTGACCGTCGACGCCGTCGTCGCCGCCCACACCGGGACCCTGTGGCGGGTCGCGTTCGGCGGGTTCGCCCCCGGGTTCGCCTACCTCGTCGGCGGCGACCCGCGGCTCGTCGTCCCGCGCCGCGAGGAGCCCCGCACCCGCGTCCCGGCCGGCGCCGTCGGGCTCGCCGGCACGTACAGCGGCGTGTACCCACGGCCCTCACCCGGCGGCTGGCAGCTCCTGGGCCGCACCGACGCCGTCCTGTGGGACGTCGACCGCGACCCACCCGCCCTGCTGCGCCCCGGCGCCGCCGTCAGGTTCGTGTCCGCCGACCGATGAGCGCGCCGACACGACCCCGGCTCGAGGTGCTCGCCACCGGGCCGCTCGCCCTCCTGCAGGACGCCGGCCGGCCCGGGCACGCCGCGGTCGGCGTCCCGCGGTCCGGTGCCGCCGACCGGACCGCGTACCGTCTTGCCAACCGCCTGGTCGCCAACACCGAGGGCGCCGCGGCGGTCGAGGTCCTGCTCGGGGGCCTGGCGCTGCGGGCGACCGCGGACGTCACCGTGGCCGTGACCGGCGCACCGGCGCCAGTCCGCGTCGACGGCCGGGACGTCGGCCACCACGCGGTCGTCGCCGTCCGCGCCGGGCAGGTGCTCGCTCTCGGGACGCCGACCGCGGGGCTGCGCAGCTACTTCGCGGTCCGCGGCGGCGTCGACGTGCGGCCCGTGCTCGGGTCGCGGGCCAGCGACACCCTGTCCGGAACGGGCCCGCCACCGCTCGCCGCCGGCGACCTCCTGCCCGTCGGCGACGACGTCACCGGGTACCCGCACGTCGACGCCGTCCCGCCCCCACCCGGCGACCACGGGGACGCCGTCGCCCTGCGCGTCGTCCTGGGGCCGCGGCACGACTGGCTGGACGACCCCGCCGGCCTCGTGACCGCGCTGTGGCGGGTCACCCCGGACAGCGACCGGGTCGGCGTCCGCCTCGACGGCCCGCCGCTGCGCCGCCACCCGTCGGTCGCCGACAGGGAGCTGCCGTCGGAGGGGACCGTCCGCGGGGCGGTGCAGGTGCCGCCGTCGGGCCGTCCCGTCCTGTTCGGCCCGGACCACCCCGTCACCGGCGGGTACCCGGTGGCCGGGGTGCTCCTGGCCGCCGACGCGGACCGGTCGGCCCAGCTGCGGCCGGGCGAGCGGGTCCGGCTGGTGGCGGTCCCGCCGCCGTGGTGAGCCAGGCCGCGCCGCGCGCCGCAGCTCACTCCCAGCGGAACAGCCGCCGCGCGAGCAGCGACGTCGCGAGCGCCCACACCGCGAGGACGAGCAGCGGCTGCCATCCAGGGACCCGGCCGGCCCACGACTCCCCGAGCGCCTGGACGAAGGCGCCGACGGGGGACAGGTCGCTGACCGTCAGCAGCCACCCGCTCATCAGCTCGCGCGGGTACCAGACGCCGGACAGGAACATCGCGGGGAAGAAGACCACCTGGCCGAGCGCCGCGGCGACCGAGCCGCGCCCCGCCACCGAGGCGATGACCAGGCCGAGCGCGAGCATCGCCGCGGACCCCAGCAACAGTGCCAACGCGAACCAGCCCGGCGACCGGGGCAGGTGGGCGTCGAAACCGACCCGGGCCACGAGCAGCACCAATCCCACCGCCGCGACACCGACGAGCAGGTCGACGAGCAGCACCGCCGCGAGCAGCCGGCCCGGCCCCAGCGGCGTGACCCGCAGCCGCCGCAGCACCCCGCGCTCGCGGTAGGACGCGAGCACGCTCGGCAGCGTCAGGATCCCCAGCATGATCAGGGACAGCACCGCCGTCACGGGCACGTAGGCGTCCACAGGCCGGATCCCGCCGAATCCCGGCGCGACGTCGGTGAAGCCGGGGTAGAACGCGCCGAGGACGGCGAGCAGCAGGGCCGGGAAGACCAGCGAGAAGCCGATGCCGACGGGGTCGCGGCACAGCAGGCGCAGCTCGACGGCCGCCACCCGCAGCGTCCCGGGGACGCGGTGGGGCGGTGCTCCCGGCGCCGGCCGGTCTGGTCGGCGCGGCCGGCTCGTGGTCGCGGCGCTCATGCGTGCTCCCCCTCGGTGACGGTCGCGGGAACCGGTGCGCCGGCGGCCCCGGTCAGGGCGAGGAACGCGTCCTCCAGCCCCCTCTGCTCGGTGCGGAAGCGGCGGGGCCGCACCCCGCGGGCGGCCAGGTGCGTGACCACGGTGACGAGCACGTCGGCGTCCCCGTCGACGACGACGTCGGCGCCCACGGTCCGGGCGGCCCGGACCCCCGGCAGGGCCCGCAGCGCGTCGAGGTCGACGCCGGGGTCCTGGGCGAACCGGACCGTCTGGTCGTCGTCCAGGGCCGCGGCGAGCTCGTCGGGGGTCCCGACCCGCACGACCCGGCCGGCGTGGACGACGGCCACCCGGTCGCACAGCCGCTCCGCCTCGTCCATCAGGTGGGTGACCAGCAGCACCGTGATCCCCTTGTCCCGCAGGCGCTCCACGTGCGCCCACGTGGCGCGGCGGGCGTGCGGGTCGAGCCCGGTGGTCAGCTCGTCGAGGACGACGAGCTCGGGGTCGCCGACGAGCGCGAGCGCGATCATCAGCCGCTGCTTCTGCCCGCCGGACAGGCGCTTGAACCGGCGCCTGACGACGTCGCGCAGGTCCCAGTCGTCGAGCAGCCGGTCGACGTCGGTCGGGGTGTCGTGGAAGGACGCGTGCAGGCGCAGCGCCTCCCCGACGGTCATCGCGTCGGGCAGCGCCGCCTCCTGCAGCTGCACGCCGACCTTGCGGACCAGGTGGTCGTGGTGGTGCCGCGGGTCGAGGCCCAGCACGGACGCGGTCCCCGAGTCCGCCGTCCGCAGACCGACGAGCACCTCCACCGTCGTCGTCTTGCCCGCCCCGTTCGTCCCCAGCAGCCCGAAGACCTCCCCGCGCCGCACCGCGAAGGTCACCCCGTCCAGCGCCCTCGTCGGGCCGTAGCTCTTGCGCAGATCCCGCACCTCGACTACGACGTCCGTGGCCTCCCGTGTCGTCATGCGGTGATCATCGGGGGCGGGCCGCCGCCGTGGGAAGGCTCGCGGGCCAGGTCCGGGGTCGTTCTCGGGGACGAACCAGGGTCATCCCCCAGACGGCAGGGCGCCCCTGGCGGGCAGGGCCCCCTCCAGCGCGAGCAGCCGGGTCTTGGCGTCCACGCCGCCGGCGTACCCGGTGAGCGCGCCCGAGGCCCCGAGCACCCGGTGGCAGGGCACGAGGACGCACACCGGGTTGCCTCCGAGCGCGGCGCCGACGGCCCGCGAGGCCCGCGGTGCCCCGGTGGCCGCCGCCAGCGCCCCGTAGGTGGTGGTCCAGCCGTACCCGGCGACCTGCGGCAACCGGCCCAGCACCGTGCGCTGGAACGGTGCCATCAACGCGGTGTCGACCGGGACGTCGAAGTCGCGGCGGTGGCCCGCCACGTACTCGGCCAGCTCGCGGCGCACCGCGTCCGTGGCGGCCGGTTCGCGCAGCACCCGCGGCGACACCCGGTCGGCGAGACGCTGCAGCCAGCGGTCGGCCTCGGTGTCGTCGGCGACGTAGCGGGTGAGCAGCACCGCCCCGCCGTCGCGGACCGCGAAGAGCATCCGGCCGAGGGCGGTGTCGTCGACGACGTAGCCGACGTCCGCGCCGCCCAGGGCGGGTGGGCGGACGTCGGGCGCGAACCCGCGCAGCGCCTCCTCGGGGCCGGTCGGGCCGGGCGGGGCGGTCGGGGTGGTCGGGCACGCGGGTCCGGGACCGGACCGGCGGGTCGGCTTCACGGCAGGTCCCTCCTCAGGGTCGCCAGGGCGTCGGAGACGAGCCGCCGGGTGGCGGCGGGGGTGGTGTCGAGCGCGCGCGCGACGGTGGCGTGGTCGAGGTCGGCGACGTACCGCAGGACCAGCGCGTGCCGCTGCCGGTCCGGCAGGCCGCGCACGCGCCGCCACAGGTCGTCGTCGCGGTCCGCCGGCGGTGGCGCCACGGGGTGGTGGCCGGCACCGGTCGCGGCCACGTCCTCGACCGGGACGGGACGTCGCCCGCGCGACCGGTGCGCGTCGGTCGCGCACCGGCTGACCACCGTCAGCAGCCACCCCCGCAGGTTGCGGGCGTCCCGCAGCGACGGGTAGGCGGCCAGCGCCTGCGTCCACGCCTGCTGGGCGACGTCGTCGCCGTCGACGGGGCCGGCCAGCGCGTGCGCGAGCCGGGCCACGTCACGCCAGTGGGCGTCGACGAGGTGCTGGAAGGGCGGCAGGCTCACGGGCATCCAACGCGCGGCGGCGGCGGCGTGTGAGGGCGGTCAGGCGAGCAGGTCGGCGACGTCGGCCAGGCCGTGCTCGCGCAGGGTGGCCACGACCTCCTCGCGGACGCGGGCGATGCTCTCCTGCGGCACGCCGCGGACCAGCAGCACCATCGACCACCACTCCAGGTCGTCGGCGGCGAGGCGGTCCTCGCCGACGAGGAGCGCGCTCGCGCACGCGCGCAGCAGGTGCGCCAGGTCCGTGCGCAGGTCCATACCGCTCGTCCCGGCGGCGTCCGCGACACCGGGCAGCGGCTCGAGCCGGCGCGCCGCGGCGTCCACGACGGTCGGCAGCCGGCCGAGCAGCCGGTACGCGTCGGCGGAACGGTCCGGCGCCCGCCACGGCAGCCCGCCCAGCCGGGGACGCCACGTGCGCAGCAGCCGGTCGGCGTCCTGCGGGTTCGCCGCCCACCCGTCGGCGCCGAGCGCGAACGCGCGGGTGTCGTCCTCGCCGAGCGCGCGCCCGCCGACGAGGACGGGGACGGCGGCGTCCTGGGCCTGCTGGATGACGTCCCGCAGCGCGACGAGGTTGCCCGGGACGGAGCACGAGACGGCCAGGGCGTCGGGGCCCACGTCGTGCAGGAACTGCGTCAGGTGCCCGGGGGGCACGCTGGCGCCCAGGTAGGTGACGTCCCAGCCGAGGTCGGTGAGCGACTCGGCGAGCAGCCGGGCGGCCATCGAGTGCCACTCGCCGTCGGCGCAGGCCACCACCACCCGGCCGTGCGGGCGGTCCCGGGTCAGCACCGCGGCCCGCCGGCGGGCGCTGCTGACCAGCGCCAGGGCCGCCTCGCTGATGGCGGTGGCGGCGTGCTCCTGGGCGACGTTCCACCGGCCGCACTGCCACAGCTCGCCGACCTGCCGCTGCACGTCGCCGAGCATCGTGACGACCTCGTGCGAGGGGACGCCCGCGTCCAGCAGCTCCTGGACGACGTCGAGTGCGCGGGCGCGGTCGACCGCCGCCACGGCGTCGAGGAAGCGGGCACGGGCCCCGGCCACGTCCGGTCCGGTCACGGGTCCTGCACCTCCTGGGTGAGCGGGACGCCCACGGCGACGATCGCGACGTCGTCCCGGGCTGCTCCCTCGTCCAGGGCGATGACGATCTCCTCGACGACCGACGCGACGGCCTCGGCGGGCATCCCCGCGTAGTGCCGGACCAGGTCGACCAGTCCTTCCGCCCCCAGCATGACCGACGCCCGGCCCGCCTCGGTGACCCCGTCGCTGAACAGCAGCAGCGTGTCCCCGCGCTCCAGGACGACGTCCGCCTGCTCCCAGCTCGGGTCCGGCACGATGCCCAGCAGCGGGCCGCGGGGCTCGACCGGGGTGACCGTGCCGTCCGTGCGCAGCAGCAGCGGCGCGGGGTGGCCGGCGCGCGCCACGGTCGCCCGGACGCTGCCCGCCCCGCCGGCCCCAGCCGTCCCGCCGGCCTCACCGTGGGGCCCGGAGGACGGCCGCAGCCGGACGACGACGGCGGTCGCGAAGCGCATCCCGCCGCCGGTGTCGTCGGCGCGCAGCACCCGGTCGGCCAGGGCGAGCTGGTCGACCGGTTCGGGGTGCAGGTGCGCGAGCACCCGCAGGGTCTGGCGGATCCGCCCGGTGGCGACCGCCGCCTCGGCCCCGTGGCCGGTGACGTCACCCAGGACGAGCGTCCAGTCGCCGCCGCGGTCGACGAGGTCGACGAAGTCGCCGCCGACGCCGTCCTCCTCGCGGCTGGGCCGGTACCGGGTGGCGACGTCGAAGGCCGGGACGGCGCTCAGCCGCGGCCGGTACGCCCCGGCCAGCTGGGTCGCCAGGCCGCTGCGCTGGGCGTAGCGCAGCGCGGCGTCGAGGTGTCCGCGCAGCAGCGGCACGACCCGGTCGTCGACGTCCCCGACCGGGTCGGCCAGCACGAGCAGCGCGCGGGTCCCACCGACCTGCACGGCCAGGGGCACACCCTGCGGGCTGGCCCCCAGGTCGACCGGGACGACGGGGCGCAGCGCGGCGAGCTCGTCGTCGTCCAGCGGGCGGCGGCCACCGACGAGATCGCGCAGGACGCCGCGGACGTCATCACCGACCGACCGGGGCCGGGTGCTGCGCTCGGACCGGCCGTCCGCATCGACGGCCCGCACCCGCAGGCCCGCCTCGTCGAGCACCAGCAGGGCGCCCGCCGGGGTGGTCGCCGGGACGAGGCGGGACAGCACCAGGGCGGCCAGCCGGCCCTCGTTGAGGACGCCGGCCGCGGACGTGGCGAGGTCCAGGAGGGCGCCGGTCGAGGCCGGCGGGGGCGTGCGGGGGTCGCGCGTCACGGGTCCCCCTCCTCGGGTCGGCTGCTCGTCCGGCTGCTCGTCCGGCTGCTCGTCCAGCTCGTCCGTCCAGCTCGTGCCCCCGTGGACCGGAAGGGTCGACCGTAGCAACCGCCGCTCAAGGTCGGACCCGGTCGTGCCGATGACGGGACCCAGCGGGTTCGAGCAGCGGGCCCGCGGCCGATCCGCGCAGGAGGCGGTCACGGTGACCGAGGCGACCGAGCTGGTCGAGGTGCCCGGTGCGAGCGGGGCGCGAGCGGTGCGGGACGCCGCCCGTGGCGTCCTGACCGGCCGCGTCGCCGGCCGCGGTGCGCTGGTCCTGCGGCTGTCCCTGTGGGCCGCCGCCTACGGCGCGGCGGTGTGGCTCGGCCGCCTGGTGCGCGTCGAGGGTGACCAGCTCGCGCTGGTCTGGCCCGCGGCGGCCGTCTCGTTCCTGTGGCTGGCCGGCTCCTGGGGGCGTCCGCGGCGTGCGCTGGCCGACGTCGCGGTGCTCTCCGTCCTGACCGTGCTCGGCAACCTCCTCACCACCGCCGGCTGGGGTCTGTCGCTGGCGATGGCGCCGGCGAACGTCGTCCACGCCGTCGTCGCGGTGGCGGTCGTGCGGCGGCTGCGGCCGGACCCCGGCTGGGTACCGCGCACCGTGCGGCACGTGCTGGTGCTCCTGGCCGGCGCGGTGACGGGCGCCCTGCTCAGCGCGACGCTGGGGGCCGGTGCGCTGGCCGTGACCGCGGGCGCCCCGTGGGTCGAGGTCGCCCCCGCCTGGGTGCTGCGCAACGCCAGCAGCACCTTCGTCCTGGCGACCGTCCTGCTCGTGGTCTGGGGGGCGTCGTGGCGCAGGCCGACGTTCTCCTGGGTCCGCGCGGCCGAGGTCGCGGTGCTCGTCGCAGCCGCGGCCACGGCCTACTGGCTGGTCGTGGCGGTCGGCGGCGCGGGGGCGCTCGCCCTGGCGACCCTGCCGTTGTGCGCGTGGACGGGAACGCGGTTCCCCACCGTCGTCGCCGCCGTCCTGACGGCCCTCGGCGGCGGGGTGGTGATCGCCCTGACGCTCATGGGGCACGGGCCGTTCGCCCAGGACAGTCCCACCCTGCAGGTGGCGCTGGCCCAGGCGCTCGCCGCGGTGACCGTGCTGGTCACCGTGCTGCTCGCCGTCCACCGGGACGAGCGGCACCTGCTGATCGCCGCGCTGCGCGGGGCTCTCGCGCAGGTGCAGGACCGGGACGAGCGCTTCCGCCTGGCGTTCGACACGGCGCCGGTGGGGATGCTCATGGTCGCCGGGTCGGAGCCGGGGCTCGGTCGCGTGCTGCAGGTCAACGAGGCGCTGACGGGTATGACCGGGTGGTCGGCCGGCGAGCTGGTCGGCCGGGACGTGCGCGGCCTGCTCGACGGCGGTGAGGGCGGCCGGCGGCTCGCCGACCTTCTCGCCGGCCGGGTCGAGCGGGTGAGCGCCCAGGAGCGGTACCTGCGGGCGGACGGCGGGCACGCCTGGGGCGCGTGGTCGGCGTCGCTGGTCCGTCCCCGCTCCGCGGAGCCGTACGTCATGGTCCTCGTCGAGGACGTGACGGCGCGCCGGGCCGCGGAGGAGGTGCTCACCCACCGGGCGCTGCACGACGCGTTGACGGGGGTGGCCAACCGCACGCTCCTGCAGGACCGGCTCGAGCAGGCGCTGGCCGCCGCCGGGCGGTCCGGGGACCGGGTGGGCGTGCTGTTCCTCGACCTCGACGGCTTCAAGGAGGTCAACGACACCGCCGGCCACGCCGCGGGTGACGAGCTGCTGCGGCAGGTGGCGTCGCGGCTGTCGGACGCGGTCCGGCCCGGTGACACCGTCGCCCGCCTGGGTGGCGACGAGTTCGTGGTGCTGTACCCGGTGGTCGCCGCCGACGAGCTGGCGGCCATCGCCGAGCGCGTCCGCGCGGTCGTGCGGGAGCCGTACGTCCTGCCCGACGGTGCCCACGTGGTGAGTGCCAGCGTGGGGGCGGCGTCGGCGCCGGGGACGGCGACGCCGGGCGACGTGCTGCGCGCGGCGGACGCCGCCATGTACGAGGCCAAGCGCTCCGGTCGCGACCGGGTGGCGTGGGCGGCCGAGCGGCCCGCGGCTCCCGGGGTGCCGGGCGCGCGCGACGCCACCTCCTGAACGCCCGCCGCGGGCCCCGTCCCGGTCGGAACGGGGCCCCGGAGCGCGGGTGGCCGGTTCTCCGCCTACAGGCCGAGCGTGCCGGCGATCCCCCCGGAGCCGCCGAGCCTGCCGAGCAGGTCCTGGACGTCGATGCCCAGCGTGTCGAGCAGGCCGGCGTCCCGGTCGGTGTCGACCTGCTGCGGCAGGTCCCGGTCGGCCTGCTCGGCCTTGTCCTGGTTCCCCTGGCTGCGGAGCAGCTCGATGATCTGGTTCTTGTCGATCTGCACGGTGCTCTCCCTCCGTCGGTGCCCGGGACGGGCACCGCCCGTCCACGGTCGCGCGCGGGGCGGCGGTGCGCGACCGGTGGCCGTCGGCGCACGGCGGGGCACCGTGCGTCGTCCCGGAGCGGGTGCGAGGGTTGACCGGTGAGTGAGCGAGGACGCTCCCGGGTGACCCAGGACGACGGTCAGGACGTCGGTCGGGACGCCGGCCGGGACGCCCGGCTGCGCGACCGGTTGCTGCGCGCGGACGGCCTCCGGCGCCGGGGGGCGAACGTCCCGCCTCCGCCGGTCGTCCCCCAGGTGGTGGCGCACCGCGGCGCCAGCCACGACCACCCCGAGCACACCCTGGGTGCCTACGTCCGAGCGATCGAGGCGGGCGCGGACGCGCTGGAGTGCGACGTCCGGATGACCGCGGACGGGCACCTGGTGTGCGTGCACGACCGGCGCGTGGACCGGACCTCGAACGGGCGCGGTCGCGTGTCCGCCCTGGAGCTGGAGCAGCTCGAGGGCCTGGACTGGGCGTCGTGGAAGCGGGCGCAGGGTGGTCGGCTGCCCGGCGAGCTGCCCGACCGGGACCAGGGCCGGCTACTGACCCTGCGGCGGCTGCTGTCGGTCGTGGCGGACAGCGGTCGCCCGGTCGAGGTGGCGGTGGAGACCAAGCACCCCACCCGGTACGCGGGGCACGTCGAGCGGGAGGTGGTCGACGTCCTCGACCACTTCGGGTGGGCGCACCCGCCGCGCGGACGGCGTCCCCGGGCGCGGGTGATGAGCTTCTCCGTGCGCGCCGTGCAGCGGGTCCGGGCGATGGCGCCGGCCCTGCCGCTGGTGCTGCTCACCGAGCGGGTGCCCGTCCGGCTGGGCGAGCCGCGCCTGCCCCGCGGGGTGGCGACCGCCGGGGTGTCCGTCCAGCTGCTGCGCGACGAGCGGTGGTACGTCGACCGGCTGCGCGCCGCCGGGTACGCCGTGCACGTGTTCACGGTGGACGAGCCCGAGGACGTCCAGCGGTGCCTGGACGCCGGGGTGGAGGCGATCATCACGAACCGGCCGGACGCGGTCCTCGGCCAGCTCGGTCGCGGCTCGGCCTGACGTCGTCAGCACGCGCCCCCGCACGCGACGGGCAGTGATCGACTGACTGCATCGAGTGATCTTCGTGTGACCTGGGGCACCGGGTGTTTGCCTGCGCGCCCGGGCGGGTACAGCATCCGTGAGAGCACCTGCTCCCGCCGCGGGGCAGCCGACGCCAGGAGCCGACCGCAGGAGGGGGAGCCGTGCCCGCCACCCAGGCGCTGACCGACGTCCCCCAGCGCGGTGACGCACGGGGTCTGAGGGTCCCGCACCGGGCGGCCGCCGTCCCCGCCGCCCGCCGCGAGTTCCTCTCCGACGTCTGCGCCCGGCTCGACGCCAACGTCAGCCACGAGGCCGCGGTGGTCCTGTCCGAGCTGCTCGGCAACGCGGTCCGGCACGCGGACTCCGTCGACGGGGACGTCCTCGTGCGCTGGCAGGTCCGCGGCGGCACCGTCGACGTCGAGGTCACCGACGGCGGTGCCCGCGCCCAGGTGCGACCGCTGCGGCCCGCGACCTACGCCACCAGCGGCCGGGGCCTGCGCATCGTCCGCAGCATCGCGCACGAGTGGGGCGTGGTCGAGGACGGCCAGGGACACCGCACCGTCTGGGCCGCCGTCGGCGGACCCTCCCGGCGACGCCGTCGCACCTGAGCGCCGCCGTCCCCGGCAGGACGCACCAGAGCGGCCCCGGGCCCCGCGCCTCGTTACGCTCGCCCCCCATGGGCAAGAAGTCGCGCCGTCAGGCGTCCACCGCACGCACCGCCGTCGCCGACGCCGACGTCCCCGTCGTCGGGATGCGCGAGCCGTGCCCGTGCGGGTCCGGCAAGCGCTACAAGATGTGCCACGGCCGGGCCGCCGCGCAGGCCGAGGTCGCGCTCGTCACCCGCCCCTACGAGGGCCTGCCCGGGGAGTGCGACTGGGTCGCCATGCGCGAGATCGTCCCCGCCGCGACGGCGACGGTGCGGACGACCTCCGAGCACGGCGCGCAGGACGTCACCGTCGCCACCGTGCTGCCGCTGGCGTGGCCGGCGCTGCACCGCGCCGACGGCCCGGTGCTCGTCGGGCTGCAGGTGCACGGCGGGTCCGGGGACCCGAGCCGCGACGCCGCGCAGGCGCTGCTGACCGCCCTGGACGCCGAGCCGGGGACGCCGGTCCCGAGCGTGCCGCTGAGCGGCGTCGGGCCCCGCCTGCAGGACGTGCTCGACCTCGACCAGCCGTTCCGCGTGTCCGTGCACGAGGGGTTCGACTTCTGGCTGGACGACGTGCAGGGTCAGGCCGACGACGTGCGCGCCTCGCTCGAGTCCGCCAACGCCGCCGCCGTCCCGACCGAGCGGCTCGCGTCCGTCGAGGCCGCGTACTGGTGCCGGATCGGTGAGCGCGACCACCTGCGCTGGGTCCTGCCGCACGACGAGGAGCCGCTGCTGGACGCGCTCGCCCGGCTGCACGCGCGCGGCGACTCGGGGCTCGGCGAGGGCACCCGGTACATCGGGGCGTTCCGCGCCCACGGCCTGCTCGTGCCGGTCTGGGACCTCGTCCCCGGGTCGACGGCGGACGACGTCGAGGAGCCCGCCCAGGCGTGGGCGGCCCGGCTCGACGCGGCGCTGGCGGACGACGCCCCGCTGACCGCCGAGGAGCGTCGGGCCCGGGCCGGGGTCGTCTCCCGCCAGCTCACCCTGCGCTGACCACCCCCGTTCCCCCGGTCCACCACCCACCCTCGCCGTGATCATGCAGATCTGACCGTGACCACTTCTGCATGATCACGAGGACGGGGTGGGGGAGGGCGATGACTTCCGGGTCGTGCGCCGGTCGGAGGTGCGACGTGGCCCACGAGGGGTCCTGACGAGGAGGAGAGCAGCGTGGACGTGACCGTCATCGACTTCATGAGCCTGGACGGCGTCGTGCAGGCACCGGGCGGTGAGGGGGAGGACGACGACGGCGGGTTCCGGCACGGCGGCTGGTCGGTGCCCTACTTCGACGACCAGGTGATGGGTGCGGCGATCGACGGCGTCATGTCGGACGCCGACGCCATGCTCTTCGGCGGCCGCACCTGGCGGGGGATGGCGACCGCCTGGCCGGAGCGGGCCGGTGACCCGTTCGCCGACCGGATGAACAGCATCACCAAGTACGTCGCGTCGCGGACCCTGACCGAGGAGGACGTCGCCGCCTGGTCGGGGTCGCGGCTGCTGCCCGCGGACGACGCGATCGGCGCCGTCCGCGAGCTGCGCGACCAGCCGGGCGGGCTCCTGCAGGTCTGGGGCAGCAGCTCGGTGGCCCGCCAGCTCGCCGAGCACGACCTGGTGGACCGCTACGTCCTGATGCTCGAGCCGGTGCTTCTCGGCGGCGGCAAGCGGGTCTTCCCCGACGACGGGCAGGCCCGGCCGCTGTGGCTCGAGTCCGTCGAGCAGGCGGGCACCGGCGTCCTGGTCTGCAGCTACCGGCGCGTCCGGGACTGACGCGCGCGCGCCGCCACGCGGACGAGGCGCGCGCACGGCCCGGGACGTCAGCGTCCCGGGCCGTGCGTCGTGCGTGCTGCGTCGTGCGTGCTGGTGAGTCGGTCAGCCGGTGGCGCCGGCCAGGACGACCCGGCCCACCCGCAGGTTGCGGTCGCACTCGCCGGTCAGCAGGTCGTTGACGAACCGGACCGTCACCTCGTGGATGCCGGCGCCGAGGTCACCGGGCAGCGCGAGCTCGTAGGAGCGCAGCTCGCCCCGGCGACCCGGCCCGGGGACGACCTGGCCGACGTCCTCGCCGTCGACGCCGACGACCAGCAGCGCCGGCCGCTCGCACTCCTGCGCCGACGCGTCCACGGTCACGGTGCCCGCGGCGAGCACGGGGGTCGTGACCCGGGTCGACACCGAGCCGTTGGACCACAGCAGCTGGGTCGGCTCGCCCTGCGGGCCCTTGCCGTACAGGAAGCCGGCGTCCAGCGGGGTGCGGGCGAACGAGCTCGCCCGCATGGTGAGCGACGCGGCGGTCGGTGCGTCGTCGAACCAGACGCGCGACACCTTGAGGTTGCGGTCGCAGGCCTGGGTCCGGTGGTCGTCGAGGTAGCGGACCTCGACCGCGTGGTCGCCCGCGGCCCACTGGCCGGCGACGCTCCAGCGGCCCCGGTCGGCGTCCACGACCAGGTCCTCGAGCACCGGCTCGCCGTCGACGAGCAGGGTGGCGGTGGCACCGCCCTCGCAGCGGTCCGCCCCGGCCTCGAGGACGACGCGGGTCGCGTCGTCGGTCACCGTCGTGGTGGCGGTCGCCGACCCGGTGCGCCACAGGCCGAGGCCGGTGCCGTCGTGGCCGGTCCACCCGCGGTAGACCGACCCGACGGCGGGGTCGACCTGCCACTGGGTGGCCGTCACGACGGCGGACGTGGCGGTCGTGCCGTCGTGCGGGGTCGCCGTCGCCGCGGCGGCGGAGGTGGTGAGCAGTGCGGTGGTCGCGGCCGCGACCACGGTGCGGCGGACCACCCGGCGGCGCGCGGTGCGTCCGCGGGTGGGGACAGCGTCGGTCAAGGGACTCTCCTCGTGGTGTGTTCGGTCGTTCCGGCGCGTGCGGGTGCCGCGCGGACGTGGAGGGGTGCCGGGCGGGCTCAGCCCGCGGGGGCCCGGCTGGTCAGTGCCACTCGTCCAGCCAGACGTCGCCGACCTTGAGGTTGCGGTCGCAGTCGCCGGTGCGGTGGTCGTTGACGAACTCGATGGTGAGGTCGGTGGTCCCTGCGGGGACGGCGAAGGGCACGCTGCGGCGGTGGCTGCCGAGCTGGCCGTACGCGTCGGGGCCGACGTCCTGCTGGCCGACGTACCGTCCACCGACCCGCATGACCATCCGTGCCGGCCCCTCGCAGTCGTGCCCGGCGACCCGGACGTTCAGCCGCGAGTGCTCCATCGCCTGCGTGGTGACCGTCGACGTGACGGACCCGTTGCTCCACAGCAGGTGGGTACCCTCGCCCTGCGGGCCCTTGCGGTAGAACGTGCCTGCGCCGGCGGGGACGAGCGTCGCGGAGTCGGCGCGCATCTGGACGCTCGCCTGCGGCCACTCCTCGGCGAAGTACACGCGTGAGACCTTGAGGTTGCGGTCGCAGTCCCCGGCGCGGTGGTCGTTGAGGAACCTCAGCTCGACGTCGTGGCGCCCCGGTCCCCAGCTGCCGGGGGCCCAGTACCGGCCCATGTCCGCGTCGACCAGCACGTCGGTGAGCACCGGCTCGCCGTCGACGAGGACGGACGCCCGGGCGCCGCCGTCCGGTCCGCAGCGGTCGGCCCCGGCCTCCAGGACGAGGCGCGTCGTCGCCCAGCCCAGGTCGACGTGCCCGGTGGCCGACCCGGTGCTCCACAGCCCGAGCCGGCTGGGAGGGCGACCGGTGTACGCGGCCCACCCGGTGAACACCGAGCCGACGGCGGGGTCGACGTCCCACTCGTCGGGGTAGACCGTGTAGGCGTCGTCGTGCCGCGGGGGCGCGGCGCTCGCCGCGGGCGCGACGGACGCGGCCGTCATGGCCACCAGCGCGGCGGCGATCACGCCGAGGCGGGCGGCGCCGAGCCGGGTCACGCCCGACCGCCATCGAGCGCGATCATGCCGACCTTCAGTCCGCGCTCGCAGGTCTCGCCGCGGTGCTGGTTGACGAACTCGACCTTCAGCCCGTGCCGGCCGGCGGGAAGGTCGAACGGGAGCGCCCACGAGTGCCAGCGCAGCGTGCCGTGCTGGTCCGGACCGGGCTCGGTCTGGCCGACGTACCGGTCGGAGACCCAGACGAGCATCCGCGCAGGCCCCTCGCAGTCGTGGGCCGACGCCAGCACGGAGACCGAGCCGCGGGTGATCGCCTGGGTCGTGACGGACGTGCCGGCGCCCCCGTTGGACCACAGGACGACGGTGGGTGACCCCTGGGGCCCCTTGGTGTAGTGCCGGCCGATGGACGGCGGCATGATGTTCAGCGAGCTCGCGTCCACGGCGACACGCGTCATCGCCGGGTCGCCGCCGTCGAACCACAGGCGCGACAGCTTGAGGTTCCGGTCGCATCCGGCGGTGCGGTAGTCGTCGGTGAAGCGGACCTCCACGTGGTGCGGTCCCGGCGCCCAGTCGCCGGTCGCGACGTACCGGCCGCTGTCGACGTCCACGAGCTGGTCGACGAGCACGCGCTCGCCGTCGACGAGGACGGTGGCGCGTGCGCCGACGTACTGCGGGCACAGGTCGGCGCTCGCCTCCAGCACCATCCGGGTCGCCGCCCGCGGCAGGTCCACCGGCGCGGTGGCCGACCCGGTGCGCCACAGCCCGAAGCCGGTGCCGGTCCACCCGGAGCGGCCGGTGTACACCGAGCCGGTGCCAGGGTCGGCGGACCACTCGTGCGGGAGCACCGTCTCGTCGGCCACGGCCCGGGGGCGGTCGACGCCCGCCGCCGCCGGCAGCGTCGCGCCCGTCAGGGCGAAGGTCGCCGCCACCGCCGCCACGACCCCTGGCAGGTGACGACCGCGGGTGCGCCGCGCCGCGCCCCGTGGTCCGTGGGTCGCGCTCATGTGGACCTCCCCCGATCGAGTGACTAAATGTCACTCATCCCTGACGGAGAGTAATACATCGTTCACGCACCTGAAGACGTCCTGCGGTGCGCGGTGCGTTCACGACCTGACCGCCACGGCGACCGTCCCGACCTTGAGGTCGCGGTCGCACGTCCCGCTGCGGTGGTCGTTCCCGTAGGTGAGCGTCACCACGTGCCGACCCGCCTCGACGAGGAAGGGGAGGGCCATCTCGTAGTGGCGCAGGCTGCCGTACCGGTCGGCGTCGGCGGTGACCCGTCCGACCTCCCGGCCGTCGACAGCCACGACGACGGTCGGCCCGCCCTCGCAGAGGTGGCCGGACACCTGCAGGCGCAGGAAGCCGACCTGGATCTCGGGCGTGGTCAGCGTCGCGGTGAGGCTGCCGTTCGACCACAGCAGTTGGGTCGGCTCACCGGTGGGGCCCTTGCCGTAGACCGTCCCGGCGGACGCCGGCGTCCGGTCCAGCGAGTCGGCGCGCAGGAGCACGCGCGTCCAGCCGGGCGCGTCGTCGTCGAACCAGACGCGGGCGATCTTGAGGTTGCGATCGCACTCCGGCGAACGGTGGTCTGCCGGGTACCGCACCTCGACCGCGCGCCGGCCCGCGGACCAGCTGCCGCGGACGTCGTACTGGCCGAGGTCGGCGTCGACCTCCGGGACGGCCAGGACCGGCACCCCGTCCACGAGCACCTCCGCGGCGGGTTCCCCGCTGGAGCCGCCCGTGCCCCCGCACCGGTCACCACCCGCCTCGAGGACGAGCCGGGTCAGCGGCCGGGGCAGGTCGACGTCACCGGCCGCGCTGCCCGCCGCCCAGAGCCCGAAACCCTCGCCCTCGTGGCCGGACCACCCGCGGTACACCGAGCCCGTGCCCGGGTCGGCCCGCCACTCCGTCGCGGTCACGACCGTGTCGAGCTGCCCCGTCGCCGCGGCGGCGTCACCCGACGGCGGTGCGAGCAGCACCGCGGCCGTGGTGACCGCCACCGAGGGCGCCCCGAGGGCCCGGCGCCACCGGCTGGTGCCTCTCCCGATCGCGCTCCTCGATGCCGCGCCGCCCGTGCTCGTCAGTGGCATACCGCCCCCCGTCCGCCCGCCGGAGCCCACTGGCCCCTGCTGTGCTGTGACCGTACGTCACAGAACCGTGACGTCGTGGAGTCGGGAAGAACGGCCCTGGTCGCGACCGCGCCACCGGCGAAGGATCGGACCACCGGTCGGACCGCCCGCCCGGTTCCGGCGCAGGAGGCGGCGATGAAGGCTCTGGTGTTCCACGGTCCCGGTCAGAAGGCCTGGGAGGAGGTGCCGGACGCGACGGTCGTCGACCCCACGGACGCGGTCGTCCGGGTGGACACGACGACCATCTGCGGCACCGACCTGCACATCCTCAAGGGCGACGTCCCCGCCGTCGCCGACGGCCGGGTCCTCGGCCACGAGGCCGTCGGCACGGTCACCGAGGTCGGCAGCGCCGTCCAGGGCGTGAAGGTCGGCGACCGCGTGATCGTCTCCTGCATCACCTCGTGCGGCACGTGCGCGTACTGCCGCGCGCAGCTGCCTGCGCACTGCCTCGCCGACGTCGGCCAGTCCGGCATCGGGTGGGTGCTCGGTCACCTCGTCGACGGCACGCAGGCCGAGCTGGTCCGGGTGCCCTTCGCGGACAGCTCCCTGCACGTGCTGCCGGACGGCGTCACCGACGAGCAGGCCGTCATGCTCAGCGACATCCTCCCGACCGGCTTCGAGATCGGCGTCCGCAACGGCCGCGTGAAGCCCGGTGACACGGTCGCCGTCGTCGGCGCGGGCCCGATCGGACTCGCCGCCATCATGACGGCCGGCCTGTACGGCGCCGCGCGCGTCATCGCGATCGACCTGGACGACAACCGGATCGAGCAGGCCCGGTCCTTCGGCGCCACAGACGGCGTGAACAGCGGCCGTGCCGGCTGGCGCGAGGAGGTCATGGGCATGACCGACGGGCTCGGCGTGGACGTCGCCATCGAGGCGGTCGGCGTCCCGGAGACGTTCGTGATGACGACCGAGCTCATCCGCCCCGGTGGCGTCGCCGCGAACGTCGGCGTCCACGGCCGGCCCGCCGAGCTGGCGCTGCAGGACCTGTGGATCAAGGACGTCACCATCACCACCGGCCTGGTCAGCACGACGACGACGCCGATGCTGCTGCGGCTCGTCGCCCAGGGCAAGCTGCCGGCGGACAAGTTCGCGACGCACCACTTCACCTTCGACGAGGTCCTCGACGCCTACGACACCTTCGGCCGCGCGGCCGAGACGAAGGCGCTCAAGGTGGTCATCAAGCGCAGCTGACCCGCCCGCACCGACGAGCGACGCAGTTCCGGTCCCTGACGGGCACCGGAACTGCGTCGCTGACGTCGTGGCGCGACGTCGTCAACAGGCGGCGTGGCAGGCTGCCGCCTGTGACGGACCGCGGGGTGGACCGGCTGCGTGCGACCCGGCGAGCAGGCGGTTCCTCGCCTCCGAGGGCTGGTTCACCGCGGTCCTCCTGACGACCACCGTGGTCACCCTCGGCTACGTCGCGGGGGCGCCGTTCTGGTGGTCGGCGCGCCAGCACGACGCCGAGGTGGACCGCCTGGTGGACGACGTCGAGTCCGGGTTGCCCGACGACGTCGAGTGGGCGGGCTGGGACGGGCGAGCGCACGGCTGGGTCGGCGCAGGGGACGTCAAGGGCGGGTGCGAGGTGTCGGCACAGCTCACCGTGGTGTCGTCGCTGTCGCGTGACGGACTGGAACGCGCCTTCCGCGAGCGGGACCTCGACGCGCAGGTCAGCGTCTACGAGGGTGACCGGTTCGACGACGGCCTCGGCGCCCCCTCCTTCGCCGACGGCTCCGCGGAGTTCGTGGTCGTCGTCGTCCGGGGCGTCGACCGCCTCCTCGACCTGCGGTGTGAATGGTGACCTCACCTCCGCGAGTGGTCGCGGCGTGCCCGGCGACCGTGCTGATGCCGGTCCACCGGCAGGTCGTCGACATGGTGCTGCAGAACCCTGTCAGCGCCGCGGTCCTGGAGCGTGGGCCGCGCCTCGGCGCCCCGGACTGGTGGCTGACCGGCGGCGCGCTATTCCAGACCGTCTGGAACGTCCTGACGGGTCGAGACCCCCGGGAGGGCATCGTCGACTACGACGTCTTCTACTTCGACGGCGGAGACCTGTCCTGGGACGCCGAGGACGCCGTGATCCGCCGCGCGGCCGTGCTCCTCGACGACCTGGACGTCAACGTCGAGATCCGCAACCAGGCGCGCGTCCACCGCTGGTACGAGCAGCGGTTCGGCGTCCCGGTCGAACCGCTCACGTGCGCCACCGAGGCCATCGACCTCTTCGCCGCGTTCGCCTGCTGCCTCGGGCTGACCCGCGGTGCGGACGGCACCGTGCGGCTCCACGCACCGTTCGGAGTCACCGACACCCTGGGGATGCACCTGCGCCCCAACGCCCGGCGCGCTCCGAGGCAGGTGTACGACGCCAAGGTGGCGCGGTGGTCGGCGCAGTGGCCAGCCCTTCGTGCGGACCCGTGGCCGCGCCACTGACGCGCCGGACCCTCCACAGCGACAACCCGTACAGCGACGTGTGTCCGGTCCCTGTGAGGCACCGGAACTGCGCCCCTGTCGTTCAGCGCAGGCGCTCGACCGCGTCCAGCACCAGCTCGAGGCCGACCGCGAACTCGTCGGTGTGGTCGTAGCCGGGGCGCAGCGCGTGCGCGACCATCTCGGCGAGGTGCGGGTGGGTGCCGCTCGGCAGCCGCGCCAGCATCCCCTCCGCCACGTCGCCGAGCTCCTCGCCGGTCGAGAACGGCAGGCTCCGCTCCTGGAGCACGAAGCCGTACACGTAGCTGTCGAGCAGGCTCACGGCGCTCGCGGTCGCGGCGACGTCGAAGCCCGCCGCGCGCAGGGCGCCGAGGACCGCGTCGTGGTGCCGGAGGGTGGCGGGGCCGGGTGTGGCCCGCGAGTCGAGCAGCCCGAGGGCCCAGGGGTGCGCGAGCAGGACCGCGCGCGCCGAGACGCACCGGTGCCGGACGGCGTCCCGCCAGGGCAGGTCGCCAGGTGGCAGGGCGATGTCGGCGAAGACCGCGTCCACCACCCCGTCGAGGATCGCCTCCTTGTTCTCGACGTGGTGGTAGAGCGACATCGCCTCGACGCCGAGCCGTTCGGCGACCTTGCGCATGCTCAGGGCGCCGACACCGCCGTCGTCGGCGACCTCGACCGCCGCTCTCAGCACCCGCTCCCGCGTCAGGGGGGTCCGGGAACGACCCGTCCTCGGCATCCGGTGTCGTCCTCTCCTCGGTGTCGCGACGTTGACACCTTACACCTGTACGTCTACGGTGTCGACATCCAGACTTACAGTCGTAAGGGAGAGTGGTGGTCGTGAGGGTCTGCGTCATCGGCGCGTCCGGCAAGCTCGGCCGGGCGATGGTCCGGCACTGCCTGGACGACGGCCACGAGGTGGTCGGCGTCTGCCGCGAGCAGAGCGTCCACAAGCTCGACGACCTGCGGGACCGGATCACCGTGGTCGCGGGTCGCACGGACGACCGCGACGCCGTCGCGAGAGCGGTCGCCGGCTGCGACGGCGTGCTGACCGTGCTCGTCCCCCGCGGGGTCCACGGCTACGCGACGGGCACCGCGCAGGCGGTCCTCGACCTCGCCGAGCCGGACGCCCGGCTCGTGTTCTCGTGCGGGTGGCACATCAGCCGGGACGGGCAGGACGTGTACCCGCCGTCCCTGCGGCTCGCCGTCCCGGTCGTCACCGTCCTCGGCCGGCTGCTCCGGCTCGTCGACGTCGACGACCAGGTCGAGGCCTGCCGTCGGGTCTTCGACAGCGACCGGCGGTGGACCGTCGTCCGGGGCAGCGACCTCGAGGAGGGCCCGAGCCAGGGGCTGCCGGTCTGGCGCCGCCACGTCGGCGACCCGGCCCTGGCGAGCAACCTCACCCGCCGCGTCGACTTCGCCCGCTTCATGGTCCACGCGCTCACCGACGACTCCCTGCTGCGCGAGGCGCCCGCGATCGTCGGCCGCCTCACGCCCTCGGCCAGGGCGCACGCGGGGACGGTGACCCCGTGAGCGGCGACCCCGTGGACGTCGACCTCGTCGTCGAGGTGCGGCCTCCAGGGGGTCGTCGAGGTGAACCCGGTAACCGTGCTGGTGCGCGCGATGCGCGCGCTCGCGCACGGGGAGCCGGCCGGCGGCGACGTGACGGTCGTCCTCCTGGTCAGCGCCGGTCTCGCCGCGGTGTTCGGCCCGCTGGCGGCGCGCGCCTACGGGCGTCAGGCCTGAGCCGGCCTCGCCGCCCGTCCCGCCGTGGTCCGTCGCCGGCGCTTGACCTCGTACATCCGGGCGTCGGCCGCCGCGAGGAGGCCGTCCAGGCTCGGCGGGCCGCCGTCCCGGGCGGCGAGGTCGTCGCACGCCCAGCCCATGCTGGCGCTCACCCCGACGGTCGCGAGCCGCTCGGTGCACCGTCCCACCAGGGCGCGCGCCTCCGCCGCGCCGGCGTGCGGCAGCAGGACGGCGAACTCGTCGCCGCCCAGCCGCGCGACGACGTCCGAGGAGCGGACCGTCGCGGACAGGACCTCCGCGGTCGCGAGGATCATCCGGTCACCGGCGGCGTGCCCGAGCGTGTCGTTGACGCCCTTCAGCCCGTCGAGGTCGAGGTACACCACCGTGACGGGCGCGCCGTCCCGGTGCGCGAGCTGCAGCAGGGGCTGCCCGGCCAGCAGCAGGCCGCGGCGGTTGCGCACGCCGGTCAGCTCGTCGGTGATGCTCAGGGCGCCCAGCTGGCTGCGCGCGACCTCCAGCCGCTGCACCGTCCGGTAGCGCGTCACGTGCAGGACCCCGGCCAGCCCGCTGGCCGCCAACAGGGCACCCGCCGACTGCTGCCACGTCTCGTCGAAGCCGTGCCGCAGCGCGATGACGAACCAGGCGACGTCCGCCACCACGACGACGGCGAGCGCGTGCGCCCGCACGCTGAGGATCGCCCCCACGCCGATCACGACCGCCACCAGGTTCGCCGTCGGGTACGGCGAGCCCGTCGCCTCCAGGTGCACCAGCGTGTTCGCGACCGCCATGCACGCCACCGCCAGCGCCAGCTCCGGCCCGCGGGAGTGCACGAACGAGTCGGGACCGGCCGTCCGCAGGGCCACGCCGACCCCGGCGATCACCACCGCGGTCACCGCGGCGACCGCCGCCACGACCGTCCCCGCGGCGCCATCGAGCGTCAGCAGGTGCAGCGGCGCGATGCCGGCGAACACGACGGCCAGCACGGTGCAGGCGGGACGGAGCGCGTCCGCGAGCATCGCGTGCCGGTCCACGGGCACGTCGACGTCGCCCCCCGGTCCGGCCGGGGGCGAGGACGAGGGGGATCCCGGTCTTCCGGCGGGAGCCACGCCCTCCTCATCGGCGGTCACGCGGGCGTCCTTGACCACGGTCCTCCGCGCGGCGCACCCGGCGGGCCGCCGGCACCCCCGGTCAGCACTGCCGGCTCGGCCAGCACGGCCAGGTAGTCGCCGGCGTCCCGGTGCGCTCGCCACCCGGCGGACCCGGCCCGCGCGGTGGCGAGCACGAACGGCGCGGACACCTGGTCGACGGCGTAGCGGGTGACGACCGGCTCGACGGGCAGCACCCGCCCGACGCTACCGAGGACGTCGGCGGCGCGGTCCGCCAGCGCCACCGGCACGTGCCGCACGCGCACCGTGCCGCCGGTGGCGGCCGTCAGGACCCGGGCGACCACGTCGTCGCGCCGGTACGGCTCGGCGTCGGCCACGTTGTACGCGCCCGGAGCCCAGCGGGCGCCGAGCAGGCACGCGGTCGCCAGGTTCTCCACCGCCGTCAGGCTGACCGGGACGTCGGGGCCCGGCAGGACGGCCACCCCGCGGCGGGCCGTGCGCAGCAGCCGGGGCAGCAGGTGGTGGTCCCCCTCCCCGTAGACGGCGTGCGGGCGCAGGACGACCGCACCGGCGGCCAGGGCCAGGCGCTCGCCGGCGGCCTTCGTCCGGCCGTAGGCGTTGAGGTGGCCGCCGGCCGTCGGGTGGTCCTCGGTGACGAGCGACCGGTCCACCCGCGGGTCGTACACGCTGGCCGAGGACACCCACACCACCGCCCGGTCACCCGCGGCGTCGAGCACCCGGCGCGCGCCGTCGACGTTGACGGCCTCGAACGCCCGCGCCGGCCGGCCGCGGGCCGGGTCACCGACCGCGGCCGCGAGGTGGACGAGGACGTCGACCCCGGCCAGGTCGGGTGCGCCGGCGACGGCGTCCCAGGTGCGGTGCGAGCCGACCGGCCCGGGACGGCGGCCCAGGGTCACGACGTCCGCCCCGGCCTCGAGCGCGGCGCGAGCGACGACGCCCCCGCAGAACCCACTGGCCCCGGTCACCCCGACCGTCACCCCGCGCAGGGCACCCGGCGCGACGGGGGCCCCGTCGAGCACCGGTCGGCCCGGGCGGCCGGTCACGGCAGCATCACGGCAGCAATCACGACTGCACCGTCGCCCGGACGACGAGCCGTCGCCACGACGGCAGGGCGGCGTCCCGGTCGGCGACCGCCTCGACCACCTCGGGGCGCAGCGGGGCGAGCGCGGCCAGCAGGTCGGCGAGCTGTGCCCGCGCCAGGCCGGCCCCGGGGCATGCGTGCGGTCCGGCGCCGAAGACGAGCTGGGACACGGACGCGGGCGCCGGGTCGTCCACCGACGGGTCGCACCACGGCGCCAGGGCGGCGTCCCGCGCCACGAGGAGCAGCCGGTCACCGGCGCGGACCGGGCACCCCGCCACGTCGGCGTCGGCGGCCGCCGCCCGGGGCAGCACCGGGGAGGCCGCGGTCACCCGGAGCAGCTCGGTGGCGAGCACCGCCCGCCGGGCCGGGTCGGCCGCGTCGTCCCACAGGCCCGCGTCGGCGACCCAGGCCACGGCCCGCGGGAAGCCGGCGACGGTCGTGTTCACGGTGGCGAGAGTGACCATGTGCGCCAGCCCGTCCGCGTCGTCCCCGAGCAGCCGGGTCACGGGGTCCCCCGCCCCGGCCAGGCCGCCGCGCCGCCGCCACGGCGGGCGCGGCAGGTGGTCGCCGACCGCCCGCGCCGCGACCGCCCTCGCCGCGTCGGCGAGAGCAGCCCCGTCGACGTCCCGCCCGGTCAGGGCGACAGCCGTCGCCCCCGACACGTCGGCGACGAGCCGGACGACGTCGACGTCGCCGCCGTCCCGCAACCGCCCGGAGGCGTCGCGCAGCAACGGTTCCCACGTGCACCGCAGCCCGTCGACCCCACGCTGGTCGAGCCGGTCGGCCAGGGAGCGGCGCGTCCCGCGGTGCGCCGCGCCGTCCTGGTCGAACAGCAGGTCACCGTCCCCGAGCGCGTCGCTGGCCGCCCGCCCGGTCGTCCCCTCCGCGGACCGGTCGAGCGGCACCCTGGTGAGCACGTGCCGCACCGCGTCGGTCCCGGTGACCACGACGACGGGGCCGAGCCGCCGCACGGGTCGCCGGCCCCCCAGCCCGAACCGCAGCGCCGACAGCACGGCGAGCAGCACCGGGTGGCTCGCCCGGTAGACCCGGCGGTCACGGCGCCGGGCACGGCGGTGGTCGACGGCTGCCCGGACGGTGGTGCGGACGGTGGTGCGGACGGTCCGGGTGGTCGCGGCGGTCACCGCGCCCCTCCGGCGAGCAGCCGGGCGGCCAGCCGGGACGCCGCGGCGCGGTCCGGCTTGCGGGAGCGGCCCGAGAGCGGGACGTCGGCCAGCAGCACCGCGTCCGGCCGGGCCGTCCCCATCCGCGACAGCGGCCCGGCGAGGGACGCCCGCACCTGCGCCGCGGGCACCCCGGCCCCCGGCTGCACGAGGGCGACGAGCCGCTCGTCGCCGTCGTCCGCCGGGACCCCGACGAGCACCGCGACCTCGACACCCGGCACGTGCAGCGTCGGCTCGTACAGGCCGGGGTAGATGTTCTCCGCGCCCCGCAGCACCATGTCCTTGAGCCGACCGCCGAGGACGACGCGTCGCCCCTCGACCCGGCCGACGTCACCGGTCGCGACCTCCGCGAACGGCTCCTGACCGAGGTACCGGTCGGCGGTCGAGGGCCCGGCGACGAGCACCTGCCCGTCGCCGTCCACCCGGGCGGTCAGCCCGGGCACGAGGTCGCCGACCAGGTCGCCCGCGGCGCCGTCCGCGGCGAACGCGGACTTCTCCCGCGACTCCACCGCCGCCACCGGGAACGCCTCGGTCAGCGCGTACACCCCCCACGCCTCGTCGGCCCCGGCCGCGCGCACCCGCTCCAGCAGGGCCGCCGACACCGGCGCGGAGCCGGAGAGCACCCGGCCGGAGAACCGGCCACCCGCGGCGAGGACGGCCCGCAGCTGCGGCGGGGTCAGATAGGTGGCCTGCGGCCGCAGCCGGCGCAGCTGGTCGACGACCCGCCGCGGCGACCGGGCGGGCTGCAGCACCGGCGCGCCGGCGAGCAGGGACGGGGCCATGACGAAGAACGTGCCGCCCACCACCGGCCGGCCCGGCTCGGGCGCGACCAGGTCGGTGACCGCGGCCATCCCCGCGGACAGGCTCGCGACGGTGTGGACGACGGCGCGCGGCGCGGCGGTCGTGCCGGACGTGAAGACGACGACCGCGTCCCCGTCGTCCCCGCGCCGGTCCGGGACCCGGGTGGCGCCGGTGGGCCCGTCGTCCAGCCGCGGCGCGCAGCCGGGCAGCCGCCGTCCGAGCGTGACGACGGGCGCGATGGCGCCGAGGTCGGGAAGCACCAGCCCGGCCCGGCGGGCGAGCGGGGCGGCCCACGACGCGGCGGCCTGCGCGGCGGCGTCCGCCACCAGCAGCGTCGGCCCGGCCAGCGCGAGCCTGGCGGTGACGACGTCCGGTCCGGCGCCGGGGTCGACGAGGGCGACCCGCACCCGCAGCCGCAGCGCCGCGAGGACGACGGCCAGCGCCGCCGGCCCCGGGCGGACGGCCATGTGACCGCGGC
>NZ_BAAGTX010000021.1:0-88036 GCF_054781695.1 Thalassiella azotivora | reverse complement strand
CGAGGTCGGGTGCACCATGAGCCGCTCGCCGATCTTGCTCAGCGGCAGCGCCCCGGTCCGGCTGAACGTCAGCAGGACGAGCACCTCGTAGCGGGCGAAGGTGACGTCGAACGGCTTGAGCAGCGCGTCGAGCTCGGCGAGCAGCAGCTGCTGCACCCGCATCACGGAGGTGACGACGCGCATCGCGCCGGCGTCGCCGAAGTGCTCCTCCCAGAGCTCGCCAGCCCGGTCGATCGGGTCGAAGGCGAGCCGCACCTGCGGCGTCGGCATGCGGCGAGGCTAGCAACCGGCGGCTGGCCCCGACCGCCCGCCGGGTGATTCACTAGGACGTCCGAGTATCTGACGTCCGTCGATCCGCCAGGCCGCGACCCGGCCGCCCCGGACGGCGCGCACCCGGCGACCCGAGGAGCACTCGATGGCCACCCGCCAGGACCTGCACGTGCCGGTGAACCCGGTCCGCTTCGTCACCGCCGCGAGCCTGTTCGACGGCCACGACGCGTCGATCAACATCATGCGGCGGATCCTGCAGTCCCAGGGGGCGGAGGTCGTCCACCTCGGCCACAACCGGTCCGTCGAGGAGGTCGTCACCGCGGCGATCCAGGAGGACGTCCAGGGCGTGGCGATCAGCTCCTACCAGGGCGGCCACGTCGAGTACTTCAGCTACCTCGTCGAGCTGCTGCGCGAGCGCGGGTACGGGCACGTGCGCGTGTACGGCGGGGGTGGCGGCGTCATCGTCCCCGACGAGATCGCCCTGCTCCACGAGCGCGGCGTGGCCCGCATCTTCTCCCCGCACGACGGCCAGGAGCTCGGCCTGCCCGGGATGATCAACACGATGGTCGCGGAGTGCGACGCCGACCCCGCGTCGCTGCCCGCGCCGGCCGCCGCGGACGTCCTCGCCGGCGCGCACGCGGCGCTCGCCCGCCTGCTCACCCTCGTGGAGACCGGCGCGATCGACCGCCCCGAGCACGCCGGGCTCAAGGACGAGGTCGCGCAGGCCGCCGGTCGCCGTCGCGTCCCGGTCCTCGGCATCACCGGCACCGGCGGGTCGGGCAAGTCCTCCCTCACCGACGAGCTGGTCCGCCGGATCCGCCTGGACCAGGAGGACAAGCTGCGGGTCGCCGTCCTCGCGGTCGACCCGACGCGCCGCAAGGGCGGTGGGGCGCTGCTCGGCGACCGTATCCGGATGAACAGCCTCACCGGCGACACGGTGTTCTTCCGCAGCCTGGCCACCCGCGGCGCCGACCAGCAGCTGCCCGGCGGCCTGCCCGGCGCGATCGAGGCGTGCAAGGCCGCGGGGTTCGACCTCGTCGTCGTCGAGACGCCGGGCATCGGCCAGGGCGACGCGGCGATCGTGCCGTTCGTCGACGTCCCGCTGTACGTCATGACGCCGGAGTTCGGCGCGGCCAGCCAGCTCGAGAAGATCGACATGCTCGACTACGCCGAGGCCGTGGCGATCAACAAGTTCGAGCGTCGCGGTGCCGCGGACGCGCTGCGGGACGTCGCCCGCCAGCTCGTCCGGAACCGCGAGGCGTTCGGGGTCCCACCGGAGGAGATGCCCGTCTTCGGGACGAGCGCGGCGACGTTCAACGACGACGGCGTGACGGCGCTGTACCTGCACCTGCGGGACCTGCTCGCCGAGCACGGCCTGCCGGCGTCCGAGGGGCGCCTCGCTCCCGTCGGGACGAAGGTGTCGACGCGCACCGAGACGATCATCCCGCCGAACCGGGTCCGTTACCTGGCGGACGTCGCCGAGACGGTCCGCGGCTACCACCGGCGCACCCGCGACCAGGTGGCCGCGGCCCGCCGCCGTCAGCAGCTGCGGGCGGCCCGCGCCGCGCTCGTCGAGGCGGACGCCGACCTCGGCGGGCTGGACGACGTCCTCGCCGAGGCCGAGCGCGGGCTCGACCCGGACGCCGCCGCGCTGCTCGACCGCTGGCCGTCGGTCGTCGAGGACTACTCCGGTGACGAGTACGTCTTCACGGTGCGGGACAAGGAGATCCGCACCCCGCTCACGCGGACGACGCTGTCCGGCAACGACGTCCGGCGCGTCAGCCTGCCCAAGCACGAGGACGACGGCGAGCTGCTGCGCTTCCTGCGCAGCGAGAACCTGCCGGGCCACTTCCCGTTCACCGCAGGCGTGTTCCCGTTCAAGCGGGCGGGTGAGGACCCGGCCCGGATGTTCGCGGGGGAGGGCGACGCGTTCCGCACGAACCGGCGGTTCCGGTACCTGTCGAAGGAGTCCGACGCCAAGCGGCTGTCGACGGCGTTCGACTCGGTCACCCTGTACGGCCGCGACCCGGGCACCAGCCCGGACGTCTACGGCAAGGTCGGCACGTCGGGGGTGTCCATCGCGACGCTCGACGACATGAAGGCGCTGTACGACGGGTTCGACCTGACCAGCCCGACCACGTCGGTGTCGATGACGATCAACGGTCCGGCGCCGACGATCCTGGCGTTCTTCCTCAACACCGCGATCGACCAGCGGCTGGACGCCTTCCGGACCGAGCACGGTCGGGAGCCGACGCCCGACGAGGCGGCCGAGGTGCGGGCGCGGGCGCTGCGGGAGGTCCGCGGCACGGTGCAGGCCGACATCCTCAAGGAGGACCAGGGCCAGAACACGTGCATCTTCTCCACGGAGTTCAGCCTGAAGATGATGGCGGACATCCAGGAGTGGTTCATCGCCAACGAGGTCCGCAACTTCTACTCGGTGTCGATCTCCGGGTACCACATCGCCGAGGCCGGGGCGAACCCCATCAGCCAGCTCGCGTTCACGCTCGCCAACGGCTTCACGTACGTCGAGTCGTACCTGGCGCGCGGCATGTCGATCGACGACTTCGCGCCGAACCTGTCGTTCTTCTTCTCCAACGGGATGGACGCCGAGTACACGGTGATCGGCCGGGTGGCGCGTCGCATCTGGGCGGTCGCGATGCGGGAGCGGTACGGCGCGAACGAGCGGTCGCAGAAGCTGAAGTACCACGTGCAGACGTCGGGGCGGTCCCTGCACGCGCAGGAGATGGACTTCAACGACATCCGGACGACGCTGCAGGCGCTGTGCGCTTTGTACGACAACGCGAACAGCCTGCACACCAACGCCTACGACGAGGCGGTCACGACCCCCACCGAGGCGTCGGTGCGGCGGGCGCTGGCCATCCAGCTCATCATCAACCGCGAGTGGGGCCTGTCGATGAACGAGAACCCGTTGCAGGGCTCGTTCGTCGTGGAGGAGCTGACCGACCTGGTGGAGGAGGCGGTGCTCGCGGAGTTCGAGCGGATCTCCGACCGGGGAGGTGTCCTCGGGGCGATGGAGACCGGCTACCAGCGCGGCCGGATCCAGGACGAGTCGATGCTCTACGAGCAGCGCAAGCACGACGGCTCGCTCCCGCTGATCGGGGTCAACACGTTCCTCGCCGAGCACTCCACGGACGACGTGGAGGAGGTCGAGCTCGCCCGCGCCACCGAGGCGGAGAAGCAGTCCCAGCTCGACCGGCTGGAGCGGTTCCAGACCGAGCACCGCGACGAGGCGCAGGTCGCGCTGCGCCGGCTCCAGGACGCGGCGACGAGCGGCGAGAACGTCTTCGCCGTCCTCATGGACGCCGCGCGGGTCTGCTCGCTGGGCCAGGTCACCGAGGCGCTGTTCGAGGTCGGCGGCCAGTACCGGCGCAACGTCTGAGGCGCGCGGTCGCCCGACCGGCGGACGATGTGACCGTGATCCTCGGTAACGGGTAACCTCCGGGCATGTCGAGCGACACGAGCACCGACGTGACGACCGACAGGGCCGCCGAGGCGGGTCTGCGGACCGCGCTGCGGCGGCACCTGGACGGCCGGTGGGCGGACGTGCGGGACGACGTCCGGCGGCGCGCGGAGGGGACGACGCTGCCGGACCCGACCGCCGACCAGGCCACCTACCGGGCGCAGGTGCGTGACGGCGTCCACCAGCTCGCCGCCACCGGCCGTCCTCGTCTCGGGTTCTCCACCGCCCACGGCGGGCAGGGGGACGTCGGCGGGTCCGTCGTCAGCTTCGAGATGCTCGGGTTCGCCGACCTGTCCCTCGTCGTCCTGTCGGGGGTGCACTGGGGCCTGTTCGGCGGCGCCCTGCAGGCGCTCGGCACCGACCGGCACCACGACCGGCTGCTGGAGCAGGTCATGGACGCCGAGGTCCTCGGCTGCTTCGCGATGACCGAGACGGGCCACGGCTCCGACGTCCAGTCCCTGGGGACGACGGCCACGTACGACCCGTCCACGGGCGAGTTCGACCTGCACACCCCGGACGACCTGTCCCGCAAGGACTACATCGGCGGCGCCGCGCAGAACGCCACGTGGGCGGTCGTGTTCGCCCAGCTGGTCACGGCCGGCCCGGGGGAGGAGCCGCGCAGCCACGGCGTGCACGCCCTGCTGGTTCGGCTGCGCGACGACGACGGCACCGAGCGCGAGGGCATCACCATCACGGACTGCGGCCCCAAGGCGGGTCTGAACGGCGTGGACAACGGGCGGATCGCGTTCGACCACGTCCGGCTCCCGCGCGAGGCGCTGCTCAACCGGTACGGCGACGTCGCCCCCGACGGGTCGTACAGCAGCCCGATCCGCAGCGAGACGCGGCGCTTCTTCACGATGCTCGGCACCCTGGTGCGCGGGCGGATCAGCGTCGCCGGGAGCGCGGGGTCGGCCACGAAGAAGGCCCTGACGATCGCCGTCCGGTACGGGACGGTGCGCCGCCAGTTCCGCCAGCCCGGAGCCGCGGACGAGGTCGTCGTCCTGGACTACCTGGCCCACCAGCGCCGCCTGCTGCCCGCCCTGGCCCGCACGTACGCGCTGCACTTCGCCCAGTGCGACCTGGTCGAGACCCTGCACGAGGTGCACGGGGCGGGCGAGCCGGACGACGTCGCGCAGCGCGAGCTGGAGACCCGGGCCGCGGGGGTCAAGGCCCTGGCGACCTGGCACGCGTCCCGGACGATCCAGACCTGCCGGGAGGCGTGCGGGGGCGCCGGCTACCTGTCGGAGAACCAGCTCGACCGGCTGCGCGCCGACACCGACGTCTACACGACCTTCGAGGGCGACAACACGGTCCTGCTGCAGCTCGTCGCGAAGAGCCTGCTGACGGCGTACCGCGACCACGTCGGCGACCTCGACACCCTGGGGATGGTCCGGTTCGTCGCCGACCAGGTCGTGGAGACCGCGGTGGAGCGCACCGCCGTCCGGGGCCTGATCGGTCGGCTGCGGCGGGTGCGCGGCGGGACGCACGCCGGGATGCTCGACGCCGACTGGCACCTCGAGCTGCTCACCGACCGCGAGGAGCACGTGCTGGGGTCGGTCGCCCGCAGGCTGCGCCGGGCCGCGGGAGCGCAGGGCGCCGAGGCGTTCGACCTGTTCAACGCCGCCCAGGCGCACATGGTCGAGGCCGCGCGCTGCCACGTGGAGCGGGTGCTGCTGGAGGCGTTCACCGCAGCGGTGCGAGCCTGCCCGGACGCGCGGGCTCGGGACCTGCTGGAGAAGGTCCGGGCGCTGCACGCCCTGTCGGAGGTGGAGGAGCACCGGGCCTGGTTCCTCGAGCACGGCCGGATCACCCCTGCGCAGTCGAAGCAGGTCACCACGGCGGTCGACCGGCTGTGCGGGGAGCTGCGCCCGCACGCCCTCGACCTGGTCGAGGCGTTCGGCGTGCCCGAGCCGTGGCTGACCGCCCCCATCGCCACCGGCCGCCAGCCGGGGACGGAGCCGCTGGCGGACCTGTGACGGGGAGGTGACGCGCTCCACGGCGCGCTCGCCTGTCGCGCAGGCCCCGCCTCACCTACGCTCCCGTAGGTGGCCGAACTCGTGTACCCGCCGGTGATCGTCACCGCCAAGACCGCCTTCAAGGCCCTCGGCATGAGGTTCCAGATGTCGGGGTTGGAGAACGTCCCCGCCGAGGGTGGCGTGGTGCTGGCGAGCAACCACGTCAGCTACCTCGACTTCATCTTCGCCGGGCTGGCGCCGTGGGACGCCCACCACCGGCTGACCCGGTTCATGGCCAAGGACGTCGTGTTCGACCACAAGGTCTCCGGCCCGTTGATGCGCGGCATGCACCACATCCCCGTCGACCGCGAGGCCGGCTCGGCGTCGTTCCGCGCGGCGCTGAAGGCCCTGAAGTCCGGGGAGATCGTCGGGGTGTTCCCGGAGGCGACGATCAGCCGGTCGTTCACCGTCAAGGAGCTGAAGTCCGGCGCGGTGCGGATGTCCGCGGCGGCCCGGGTGCCGGTGCTGCCTGTCGCGGTGTGGGGCGGGCAGCGGTTTTGGACGAAGGGCCGGCCCAGGACCTTCCCGCGCGGCCAGACGATCTCCATCGCGGTCGGTGAGCCGTTCTCGGTCGGCACCCGCGACGACATGGACGCCGCGACCGCCGACCTGCGCACACGGCTGCAGGCGCTGCTGGACGGCGTCCAGGCCAGCCACCCGGCGACGGCCCGGCCGGGCCCGGAGGCGTGGTGGCTGCCCGCGCACCTCGGTGGCTCGGCCCCCACGCCGGAGGAGGCGCGGGTCGTGGAGGAGAGGGAGCGCACCGAGCGCGCCGCCCGCCGCGCCGCGCGAAGCGAGCCGGACGCCGGGACGGACGCGCCGCCGGCCTGACGGCCCCTGGTCGGGCCCTCAGTCGTCGCCGGGGTCGTAGTCGTGGTGCTCGGTGTACCGGCGCACGGTCCGTCGCGTCGTCGGCTCGTCCGGCGCGTCGTCGTCCCGGAGGTCTGAGACGTCGACCTCCTCGGTGAGCTGCTCGCCGGTGGAGCGCCGCGCCGGCCGCTCGGGTGGGGCGTCGGCCATCGCCCCGGCGCCGCCGGGACCCCTGGACACCCCCGGGCCGGGTCCGACGAGGACCGGCGTCCCGGTGCCGGGGATCCGGTGCTGCGCGGAGCCGAGGAAGATCTGCCCGCAGATCCGCCGGTACAGCTCGTCGGGGCTGGGCAGGAAGTTGACCGACCGCATCGCCTGGTCCTGGCCGGCGGACTCCAGCACGAACTCGCCGTACCCGAGCAGCCGGCCCGGCACCGACCGGTTGTAGGACAGGTCCGTCACCTTCGCCAGCGGCATCATCGCGACCTTCCGGGTGACGATCCCGTAGGTGAGGATCAGCCGCCGGTCCGTCCCGAGGAACCAGTCGTTGTGGTACTCGGCGAGCCGCCACAGGGCCCGGCCGACCAGGGCGAACCAGCCCCACCACAGCACGTCGACGACGTACGGCAGGTCCCGGGGCAGCGCGTCACCGACGACGGCGACGGCGAGCAGCCCGACGACGGCGGTCACGATGGGCTCGGCCACCACGACCGGGTGGCGGCGCACCGCGAGGACCACCTGCTCCTCGTCCAGCAGGTAGCGCTCGATGTGGCGCGGGGTGTCGAGCCGCTGCTGGCGCCCGGCGCGGCCGAGCACGGCTAACCGGCCAGGAGCGCGTCGAAGAACTCGCCGATGCCGCCGATGATGTCGGCCAGGCCGTTGAACGCCGACCGGACGATGTCAGCGGCCTGGTCGGGGCTCTTGAAGATCGCGTAGATGGCGAAGGCGATCAGGAACCACATGAGCACCTTGCGGGCGCGGTTCACGGGCCGCTCCTTCCAGCAGCAGGCGCACGGAGGGGAAGGTCCGCGCCGGGCCAGTGTGCCGTGCCCGGCGTTGGCCCGTTCGGGCGACGCGCCGCGCGGGCTCGATCGAGGGCCGACACGGATCCGTCGGAGCCCTCAGACGACCCCGTACAGCCGGTCCCCGGCGTCCCCGAGGCCCGGGACGATGTAGCCGAGCTCGTTGAGCCGCTCGTCCAGCGACGCGGTCACGACGGTGACCGGTGCCTCGGCGCCGAACCGGCCCTTGAGCACGTCCACACCCTCGGGAGCCGCGAGCAGGCAGATGGCGGTGACGTCGTCCGCGCCCCTCTCGAAGAGGAAGTCGCAGGCCGCGGCGAGCGTGCCGCCGGTGGCGAGCATCGGGTCCAGCACGTAGCACTGCCGACCGGACAGGTCCTCGGGCAGCCGGGTCGCGTACGTCTCCGCCTGGAGGGTCTGCTCGTCGCGGATCATGCCGAGGAAGCCGACCTCCGCCGTCGGCAGCAGCCGGACCATGCCGTCGAGCATGCCGAGCCCGGCGCGCAGGATCGGCACCACGAGCGGCTTCGGCGAGCTGAGCTTCACCCCGGTGGTCGGGCCCACGGGGGTGGTGATGTCGACGGGCTCGGTGCGCACGTCGCGGGTCGCCTCGTACGCCAGCAGCGTCACCAGCTCGTCCGCGAGCCGGCGGAACGTGGGGGAGTCGGTGCGCTCGTCCCGCAGGGCGGTGAGCTTGTGGGCGACGAGCGGGTGGTCCACGACGTGCAGGCGCATGGGCGCAACCTACCTCCCGGGGCGTGGTGGACGGGCGCGCGACGTGGGCGGGGCGGTGCGCCGGCGGGGGCTGGGCAACCGGGCCGGCATTTGCCACCATGCTGGCGTGTCCTACTTCACCGCGGTGATGGCCTCGGACGGCGACGGGTGGCGTACCCGCGACGTCGACGTCGAGGACGCGGCGAGCCTCGACGACCTCGCGGACTCGCTGCGCGGGCTGAGCCGGGAGGGCGAGCCGGTCCTGGCCGTCATCGAGCACGAGGACGAGTGGTTCGCCCTGGTGCGCGTCGACGGGGACGACGACCCGCGGGTCTTCGTGTCCGACGCGCTCGCGGCGTCCCGGGGGGCCTTCGCCGAGCTGCTGGCACCGGCCACCGACGTCGACGCGCCCTTCGCGGGGGCCGGCGACGACGAGGACGACGACGGGGTGGTCACGGTCGACGACGACGACCCGGACGGGACGGCAGCCGAGGCCGAGGAGGACGTCGACCTCGGGGACCTGGACGGCGACGACCCGGAGCCGCCGCCCCCGTGGGCGGGGCACACCGACCTGCTGGCCGACAAGGGGGTCGACCCCACCCACCTGGTGGACCTGTGCGAGAAGAACCCCGACGACCCGGCGGCCGTCCTGGCGGACATCGGCGAGCGGGCCGGCTTCGACGAGCTCCTGGAGGCGCTGCGGTGACCTCCGCCCGCCGTTCCGGGTGCGGCGGGCGGCGCCGGTGAGGGCGTCCACCTCGGACGACGCGCTGGTCGCCCTCGCCCTGGAGCGCGCCCGGTTGGCGGCGCTGACCGGCGACGTCCCGATCGGGGCCGTCGTCGTCACCGCCGACGGCGAGCTGGTCGGGGAGGGCGTCAACGCCCGGGAGGCCTGGGGCGACCCGACGGCCCACGCCGAGGTCGTCGCGATCCGCCAGGCCGCCCAGGCGCTCGGGTCGTGGCGGCTGGAGGGCTGCACCCTGGCGGTGACCCTGGAGCCGTGCACGATGTGCGCCGGCGCGATCGTCCTGGCCCGGGTGCCACGGCTGGTCCTCGGCGCGTGGGACCCGAAGGCGGGGGCGACGGGGTCGCTGTGGGACGTCGTCCGGGACCGCCGGCTCAACCACCGCGTCGAGGTCGTGGGCGGCGTCCGCGAGGCCGAGTGCGGGGCCCTGCTGCGGGACTTCTTCGCCACCCACCGGGACGCCGGCACCTGATTTCTGCTCCCGTCTGGGGACCGGTACCCTCGTCCGCGGTGGCGTGTCCGAGCGGCCTAAGGAGCGCGCCTCGAAAGCGCGTGTGGGTGCAAGCCCACCGTGGGTTCAAATCCCACCGCCACCGCCATGTGCGTCAGCCCCCGCCCCGGGTTCTGGGGCGGGGGCTGACGCACATCTCGCCGCTGGGGGATGTGGGAGAGCGAGCGTCAGCGAGCGACGGCTCGCACAGCCACCCGCCCGCCGGGCAACGCGAACGGCGCAGCTCCGGTGCCTGTGAGGCACCGGAACTGCGCCGTCGTTCGCGCTGCGCCCGGACCGGCCGGGCCGGTGGTCAGCGCAGGCCGGGGACGTCGAACCGGTCGAGGTTCATGACCTTGTCCCACGCCTGGACGAAGTCGCGCACGAACTTCTCCTGCGCGTCGTCCTGGGCGTAGACCTCGGCGATGGCCCGCAGCTGCGAGTTGGCACCGAAGACCAGGTCGACGGCGGTCGCCGTCCGGACGACCTCGCCGGTGGCGCGGTCGCGGCCCTCGAACACGTTCTCCTCGGCGGCGCCGTGCCACTCGACGCCCATGTCGAGCAGGGTGACGAAGAAGTCGTTCGTCAGGACGCCGGTGCGGTCGGTGAACACGCCGTGGGAGGTGCCACCGGTGTTCGCGCCGAGCGCCCGCATCCCGGCGACGAGCACGCTCATCTCCGGTGCGCTGAGCTCGAGCATGTTGGCGCGGTCGAGCAGCAGCGTCTCCGGCTGCAGCTTCTCGCCGGGCCTGAGGTAGTTGCGGAACCCGTCGGCCCGCGGCTCCATCACGGAGAACGACTCGACGTCCGTCTGGTCCTGGCTGGCGTCGGTGCGGCCGGGGGTGAACGGCACGGTGACGTCGACCCCGGCGTCGCGGGCGGCCTTCTCGACCGCTGCGCAGCCGCCGAGGACGATGAGGTCGGCCAGCGAGACCTTCGTGGCGCCCTGGGAGTCGAACTCGGTCTTGACGCCCTCGAGGGCGGCGACGACCGCGTCGATCTCGGCGGCGTCGTTGGACCCCCAGCTGCGCTGCGGCTCGAGCCGGATGCGGGCGCCGTTCGCTCCACCGCGCTTGTCGGTGGTGCGGTAGCTGGCGGCGGCGGCCCACGCGGTGCGGACCAGCGCCTGCGGGCTGACGCCGCTGGCGAGGACCTGCTCCTTGAGGCGGGCGACGTCCGCGTCGTCCACGAGCTCGTGGTCGACGGCCGGGACCGGGTCCTGCCAGATCTGCGGCTCGGGCACCCACGGTCCGAGGTAGCGGGAGACCGGGCCCATGTCGCGGTGCAGCAGCTTGAACCAGGCGCGGGCGAACGCGTCGCCGAAGGCGACGGGGTCGTCCTTGAAGCGCCGGGAGATCTTGTCGTACTCGGGGTCCATCCGCAGCGCCAGGTCGGACGTCAGCATCCGCGGCTCGCGGCGCGGGTCGCCCTCGTGCGCACCGGGCACCATGTCGGCGCCGGCCCCGTTCTTGGGCCGCCACTGCTTGGCGCCGGCGGGGGACTCCATGAGCTCCCACTCGTAGGCGTAGAGGATGTGGAAGAACTCGTTGTCCCAGCGGGTCGGGTGGTAGGTCCAGGTGACCTCGAGGCCGGAGGTGATCTGGTCCTTGCCCTTGCCGGTGCCGTAGCTGGACCGCCAGCCGAGGCCCTGCTCCTCCAGCGGGGCCGCCTCCGGCTCGGGGCCGACGTTCTCGGCCGGCCCGGCGCCGTGGGTCTTGCCGAAGGTGTGGCCGCCGGCGATGAGGGCGACGGTCTCCTCGTCGTTCATCGCCATCCGGCGGAACGTCTCGCGGATGTCGCGCGCGGACGCCAGCGGGTCGGGGTTGCCGTTGGGGCCCTCGGGGTTGACGTAGATCAGGCCCATCTGGACGGCGCCCAGCGGCCCGGAGAGCTCGCGGTCGCCGCTGTACCGCTCGTCGCCGAGCCAGGTGTCCTCGGGACCCCAGAAGATCTCCTCGGGCTCGAAGATGTCCTGGCGGCCGAAGCCGAAGCCGAAGGTGCGGAAGCCCATCGACTCCAGCGCCACGTTGCCGGCGAGGACGAGCAGGTCGGCCCACGAGATCTTGTTGCCGTACTTCTTCTTGACCGGCCACAGCAGGCGGCGGGCCTTGTCGAGGTTGACGTTGTCCGGCCAGCTGTTCAGCGGGGCGAACCGCTGGGAGCCGTCGCCGGCGCCGCCCCGGCCGTCCTCGATCCGGTAGGTGCCGGCGGCGTGCCAGCTGAGGCGGATCATCAGACCGCCGTAGTGGCCGAAGTCCGCCGGCCACCAGTCCTGCGAGTTCGTCATGACGGCCTCGACGTCGCGCTTGAGCTCCTCGACGTCGAGGGTGGCGAAGGCCGCCGCGTAGTCGAAGTCGTCACCGAGCGGGGTGGACCGCGGGGAGTGCTGGTGCAGCACCTTCAGGTCGAGCTGGTTGGGCCACCAGTCCCTGTTGGTGCGGGGGCGGTGCGCCTTCGGCTCGGGTGCCGGGATGGCTGGGTTCTCGCTCTCGCTGCCGTGCTCGGACACGTCGGCGGTCCTCTCTCGTGGGCTGGTGTGGAACTCGTGGTGCCGCCTGGGGGCGGCACCGGGTCAGGCGACGGTGTCGCCCGAGTCGCAGGTGGGGCACAGGCCCCAGTAGGTGACCTCGGCCTCGTCGACGCGGAAGCCGTTGCCGTCGGACGCCGTCAGGCAGGGTGCGTGCCCGACGGCGCAGTCCACGTCGGCGATCGCGCCGCAGGACCGGCACACGACGTGGTGGTGGTTGTCACCCACGCGGGTCTCGTAGCGTGCGACGGACCCGGCGGGCTGGATGCGGCGCAGCAGCCCGGCGGCGGTCAGTGCCCGCAGGACGTCGTACACGGCCTGGTGGGACACCTCCGGCAGGTTGCGCCGGACGGCGCCGATGACGGTGTCGGTGTCGGCGTGAGGCAGGTCGTGCACGACCTCCAGGACGGCCAGCCGCTGACGGGTGACGCGCAGGGACGCCTCCCGCAGCATCTGCTGGTAGTCGGTGGTGGTCGGCACGTGGCCACTATGGCCCAACATCTTGAACGAATCAAGATCGCGGGCTGCCTCCGACGTGCTCGCCGGTGTCCGCGGTCGGCAGGTGCCCGCGTGCGTCCCCGCGTGCCGTCCGGCCCGGACGGAGAACCGCCCACGTGACGGTCAGCCAGGCGCTGGCGTAGAGCAGGCTCCCCACGACGTCGGTCGGGTGGTGCACGCCCCGGTAGAGCCTCGACCAGGCCACGAGCACCACCGCGACCACCGCGACCACCGTCGCGACCCGTCCCACCGTGGAGCGGCCGAACGCCCGCACCAGGAGGGCGATGCCGCCGTAGGTCACCACCGCAGCGGCCACGTGCCCGGAGGGGAAGGAGGCCGTCGGGGGCAGGTCGGCGCTCAGGCGTTCGACGTCGGGACGGCTGCGGTCCACGATCGTCGACGCCGCGAGGAACAGGACGGTCTCCCCGACAGGCAGCAGCACCAGGAAGACGGAAGGGGTCCAACGCCGGGTCACGGCCAGGGCGATCGCCGTGGCGGCGACGGTGACCACGACGACCCCGCGAGTGCCTCCGAGGGCGCCCACGGCGACGGCCACGTCGTCGAGCACCGGCGTGCGGTGCTGCGCCAACCACGTGACCACCGTGTGGTCGAACGCCCCGAGCGTCGGCTGCAACGGCCCGGTGACGAGCAGCCCGACGCCGACCAGGGCACCCCAGACCAGGACCGCAGCCGCGACCAGCACGGCGGCGCTGCGCGCGCCGTGGGGCAGGACGTGCTCCCCGGCGGGCGCGGGGCGGAGCGTGGGCCGGGCCTCGACCTCCAGACCCTGGACGACGGCGGGCTGGTGCGCCTCGTCCGCGGGTTGCAGGTGGCGGAAGGCGGCCACGGTGACGGCGAGCCACACCACCCCCAGGCTCCAGCCACCGAGCACGTCGGAGGGGAAGTGCACGCCCAGCGCGATGCGCGTGAGGCCCACCGCGCCGACCATCGCGGCCGTGGCGGCGAAGGCCCATCCCCGGGCCCTGCGCGGCAGCAGCGGGAGGAAGACCAGGAGCAGGACCCCGTACGTCACCGTCGACCCGAGCGCGTGGCCGCTGGGGAAGCTCGGGTCGTGCGACATCGCGACGGGCTCGTCGACCACCGGTCGCACGCGCTCGACCAGGGCCTTGAGGCCGTTGCTCAGCACCGCGGCCCCCAGGCCGGTCCCGGCGACGTACAGCGCCAGCAGCGGGAGCCGGCGCAGCAGCAGCCACACCACCACCAGCGGCAGCACCAACCACGACGCCTCCGTGCCTCCCAGGTCGGTGACGAACCGCAGCGCGGTCACGAGCCACTCGCGACTGCTGACGACGGTGTTGAGCGCGTCGACGACGGCCTGGTCGAACCGGTACAGCGGCGCCCAGCCGGCGGCGACCAGAACCAGCAGCACGGTGAAGGTGACCGCAGCGAGGGCCACGGCGGCGCGCGCCGCGTGCACGCGCGGAGGCAGCGCCCCGGGTCCGCCCCGCCGGGGGGCGCCCTCGACGGCGGGTTCCGGTCGGTCCAGGCGGTCCACAGCTCCTCCACGCACCGGGTGGGGGTCGGTCCGACGGGCTCGATGGCCTCGCCAGCGTCGGCGGGCGGCTACCTCCACCCTGCCGGGCGACGCGCCGGGCCGCGATCCGGCCTGCTCCGTCGCGGTCGTGACGGTGCGACCGCTGCCACCGGTTGCTAGCGTCGAGGCATGACCCGACACGCGACCGGGGTGGTCGCGCTGGGTCTCGTCCTCGCCGCGTGCGGCGCGGAGGGCGACGGCGCACCCGCCCCCACCGAGACCACGACCACGGTGACGGCGACACCGACCGGGACCCCGACCACGACACCCACGCAGGACGGTCCGGAACTGACGCGGTGCGACAACCCCGAGGGGTTCAGCATCGCCTACCCCGAGGACTGGTCCACGAACAGCGGCGACGTGGTCGCGGCCTGCTCGCAGTTCCACCCCGAGCCGTTCGACGTCCCAGCGGGCACCGACGAACGCGTCGCCGCCGTGGTGGCCTACGTCGACCCCGTCCCCTTCGACGTCGCGACCGACCCCGGCGCCGCCACGGACGTCGACCGGACGCCGACCACCGTCGACGGCAGGCAGGCGGTGCGGCTGGAGTACACGGCCACGGGAGACGCCCTGTGGCCGGCGGGCACCCCCGTGACGCTGTACGCGGTCGACCTGACGACCGAGTCGCAGGATCGGACGCTGTTCCTCACGACGGTCGGGACGCCGGACATGCAGTACGAGCAGAACCAGGACGTCCTCGACCGCATGGTGGGGACGCTGGAGCTCGACGGCTGAGACCGGCCCCGGGGCGGTGGGCACAGCCGGTCCGCCGGAACGGCCACGACTCGCCGGTACCGCCCCGCAGTGTCATTGCGCGGACCACCCCACCCACCGCCGCACCGAGACGACGAGCACCGGTCCCTCGGGGCGACGAGCCCGGTACGGCGCGTGCCGGGCGACGAGGGCGTTCACGGCCGCAGCCGCCGTGGGGTCGTCGGGAGGCAGCACGACTCCCGTGCCGTCCGCGCGCACCCACCACAGGCGCGACCAGTCGTCGTCCCAGTGGTCGACCAGCAGGCTCACCCGGGGTTCGGCGGCGACGTTCCGCAGCCGCTGCAGGTCCGTCGCCCGCTTCGGCTTGTGGTCCACGGCGCTGACGACGACGTCGCGGCCCTCGGCGTCGACGTCCAGCGCGACGACGACGGGGACGGTGTGCGGTCCGCCGTCCGGCCGGACCGTCGCCAGCCGCGCGACCGGTGCCGCCCCGAAGCGTCGCCTCGCCTCCGCCTGCTCCACCCACTGATCGTCAGACCGTCCTGGGGGTGATCACCACCGGAACGGTCTGACGATCAGTCGCAGCAGGAGGGGACGGCGTGGTAGGAGAGTCGCCGTGCCCCTCTCCCAGACCGCCCTCGCCCTCGGCGTGCGCGCCCTGCTCGCCCTCCCGCCCCGCGTCCAGCTCGCGCTCGCGGGCGGCCGGCCACGCCGTGGGGACGACGGGGAGCTCGACCCCGGGCTGCAGCTCCTGCTCGCCGCCCAGTCCCGGCGCGGCCGCGAGGGCCTGACCCAGGCGGACGTCGCGCAGGCCCGCGCCGACCGCGCCGCGGACGGCGGGATGCTCGTACCGCGGCGCACCCCCGTCGGGTCGGTCCGCGACCTCACCGTGGACGGCGCGAGCGGGCCGCTGCCCGCCCGGCACTACCGGCCGCCCGTGGACGCCGCCCGTGAGCTCGTCGACGACCGGCCCGCTCCGCTGCTCGTCTACCTGCACGGCGGCGGCTTCGTCTTCGGCGACCTGGACGGCGTCGACGAGCCGTGCCGGCTGCTGTGCCGGCACGCCGGTGTGCACGTGCTGTCGGTCGACTACCGGCTGGCACCCGAGGACCCCTTCCCCGCCGGGCCGGACGACGCGGTCGCTGCCCTGCGCTGGGCACACGAGAACGCCGCCGCGCTCGGGGCCGACCCGTCGCGGGTCGGCGTCGGCGGTGACAGCGCGGGCGCCAACCTCGCCACCGTGGCCGCCCTCGACACCCGCGGCACGCCGTGGGCGCCGGTCGCGCAGGTGCTCGTCTACCCGGTGACGGACTCCTCCCGACGCCACCCGTCCCGGGAGCGGTTCGCCGAGGGCTTCCTGCTCACCGACGCCGACATGACGTGGTTCGAGGGGCACTACGAGGGCTCGTCGCAGGCCACCCACCCGCGGCGCTCGCCGCTGCTGACCGAGGACCTCGGGGGCGCCGCGCCGGCCGCGCTGGTCACGGCCGCGTTCGACCCGCTGCGGGACGAGGGCGAGGCGTACGCCGGCAGGCTGGCCGACGCCGGGGTCCCGGTGACCGCCTGGCGGGTGCCGTCGCTGGTGCACGGGTTCCTCGCGTTCGCCGCGGTCCACCGACCGTCGCGCGACGCGACGCTCCAGCTCGCCGGGGTGGTCCGGTCGCTGCTGCACGGTGGTGGTCGCGCCAGCACGGGAGCCGCCGGCACGGGCGCGGACGCCGCGCGTACCGGCGCAGCGGGGTGAGGGCGCCGGCCCGGGGCTGGTGCGGCGCCCGCCGCGCGACCAGGATGGGGCCATGACGACGCAGCCCGCCCACGAGAACCCGTTCGACGCCGTCGGGGTGGCCGACCCGGACCGGTTGTCCGCGGGGGGCAGCAACCAGTACGGCACGCTGCCGGCGTACTACCCGCTGGAGGAGACCGTCGCCGAGCACCCGGTCCCGGACCCGTCCGGTCCGGTGGGTGGGCCGGACGACGGCGGTGCCGGCGCCGCGGACGGGGACGGCGACTGACGGCGCGGCCGCGTCAGGCCGTGAGCGCGACGTCCTGCGCCGTGAGGCCGGCGTTCGGGACGACCAGCGCCGCCCCGACGCGGCGGCTGCGCGCGGTCACGAGCAGCACGCCGCAGACCACCAGCGCGGCGACGAGCGCGGTGGTCGCCGAGGTCCACACCGCCGGCTGCCCGGTGAGCACGCCGTAGACGAGCCAGGTGGTGTTCGCCGACGCACTGAGCACCCACCGCGCGGGGGACAGGCCCGATAGGTCCTGACCGGGGTCGCGCAGCAGCGCGAGCGGCTGCGGCACGCACGCGAGCGTGTTGACCGCCGAGATGACCAGACCGAACGTCAGCCCGACGGCGACCGGGTCGACACCCGGCAGCAGCGCGGCGACCAGCACGGCCGCTGCGCCGAGCAGCAGCAGCGCGGCACCCCCGCCGGAGAGCAGCAGCGAACGGGGCGAGCGCAGCGCCGGCTGCGTGACCAGCAGGGCGACGAGGATCGCCAGGCTCGCGACGAGCGCCGCCGCGTTCGTGGCGACCTGCGCGGTGTCCGAGAGCAGCACCCCGTACAGCAGCCAGCACGCGCTCAGCGCGACACCGAGCCAGCAGGCGGTCGCCGACAGGCCGGAGGTGCGGCGCTGCAGGCACGAGCGCCACACCTGGGGCCAGAGCAGGCTGATCGAGAGGGTGGTGGCGAGCCACCCGAGGAGCACGGTCACGACGGGTCCGTCCTGGGTCACGAGTCGGTGCGGGGAGGGGTGGTCGCCCCACGTCCCGGGGGCTCGGCGGCGGGCGCCCGGTGCGGCTGCGGACGCAGGCACGACGGACCCGCCGGAGCGTGCCGGCTCGAGATCGTGGGATGACCAGTCAGAGCATCGGCACACCGGCGTCGCAGTTCAGTGCAGGGCACTCTTTCGGCTCAGAGACGCCCGTCACACCGCGGGTGGGTGCCCGGACGTGAGCCGGGACGCCGGGCGGAACGTCGTGCCCCCTCAGTCCTTCTCGTCGCCCATCCGCTTGAGCAGCCCCACCCCGGGCAGGCCCAGGACGACGTCGCGCAGGTCGTCGACGACCTCGAGGATCGCGTGCACGTCCGGGCCCACCCGGTCGAGCTGGCGCAGCATCGGCAGGACGTCCTCGTCCAGGTGCGCCAGCAGGACGGGCAGCCGGTCCAGCAGCGCCACCGCGGCGTCCACCTCGTCGGGGCTCAGCGACTCCGCGACCCTGCGCAGGACGGGCAGCAGCTCCTCGCCCAGCGGCGTCAGGGTGCCGAGCAGGTGGTCGCCCCGGTGCAGCAGGCCGCTCCCGCCCTCGACGAGGCGGTCGGCCTTGGTCAGGACCGCGTCGCCGGTGCCGAGGAGGTCCGCGGCGCGACGGGCCGCGGCGTCGGACCGGCTGACCACCCCGCCGGCGTCCAGGGCCGTCTCCTGCGCCTGGTCCACCACGGCCTCGACACGCACCAGCAGCAGGTCCAGGGCGTCCAGGAGCCCATCGACCCGCGCCACCAGCGTCTCCGCCGTCGCCACCAGGGTCGCCGTCCGGGTCAGCAGGTCGGCGGTTCGTGGCACCAGGCCGGCAGCCGTGCTCACGGCGCCCAGGACGCCGCCGACCGTCGCGCCCGCCACCGTCGCGAGGGCGCCCACGGCACCGAGCGGGTCGCGGGCGACCGCGACGACGGACGGGACCGGCAGCATCCCGACAGTGTGGACCGGACCGCCCGTACCGGCCCGCCGAGCGGCGCCGTCACCCCTAACCGTCTGTGGGCTCCCCCTCCGCCGAGGGCTCGCCGGTCGCTGCCGGGTCGGTGGGTGCCGGGGCGGTCGCTGACGGTGTCCCGCAGCCCTCGGGCACGGGCGGCGCGGTGAGCCGCTCCGCCTCCTCGACCGGGGTCATCCCGGCGAACCCGGCGCCGATCGACAGCTCCACCACGGCGCCGCTGCGGCCGTCGTCCAGGAGCGTCGTACCCGACACGTGCGCCGCGACCGTGCGCGCGAAGGGCAGTCCCTGCGGGCCGTGCCGGACCTGCACGCCCGGGAAGACGCCGCTGCGGTCGTTGCCGATGTCGCGCACCGTCATCCCCCGGGCCTGCAGCTCCGCGGCCACCTGACCGGCGATCCCCGCGACGTCCGTGGCGTTGAGGACGACGACCGTGACGTCAGACTCCTGCGCCGCGGTCGGCGAGGGGGTCGGGCAGGGCTCCTCGGCCGTCGCCGCGTCCTGCCCACCGGGCCACTCCCAGCGCCCGGTCCAGACGCCGTACGCCCCGACCCCGACCGCCAGGACCGCCAGGACGACGACCCCGAAGGCGACCGCCTGCCTGCGCCGCCGGCGCAGCCGCACCCGCTCGGCCTCCCGGCGCGCCTGGTAGCGGCGCTCGTCCTCCTCGGTCCACTCGGCCTCGTCGTCCAGGCCGGGGTCGGGCACGCCCTCGACGTCGGTGTCCGGCCCGGGGCCGGTCAGGTCCCAGGGCCGGTCGACGTCCGGGTCGTCACCGGCACCCTCACCAGCACCGTCGTCGCTGCCGTCACGGCCCCATCCCCGTCCTGCCACGCGTCCCCTCCGTCCCGGACCCTGCCGGTCCCGCGTCCCGGACCGCCGTCGCGGTCCCTCAGCCGTCGACCACGAGCACCCTGGCGTGCAGGACCGGGCGCCCCCTCAGCGCCGCGCGCACCGCACGGTGCAGCCCGTCCTCCAGGTACATCACGCCGCGGAACTGGACGACGTGCGCGAACAGGTCCCCGAAGAAGGTCGAGTCCTCGGCGAGGAGCGTCTCGAGGTCCAGCATCCGCTTCGTCGTGACCAGCTCGTCCAGGCGCACCATCCGCGGTGGCACCTCGGCCCACTGCTTGGTCGTGGTCAGGCCGTGCTCCGGGTAGGGCCGGCCCTCACCCACTCCCTTGAAGATCACGCAGGCAGTCTAGGTGCGTCACGTCACGTCACGGCGGACGACGTGCGGCCCGTCCGCGACCGACACCAGTTCGTGACAGGGCGCCGGGACGCCCGCCGTCGCTACGGTGAGCGCGTGCCCGACGAACCCGCACCTGCCGGCGACGTGCCCGCGGCGGCGTCCGCGCTCGCCGCCGAGGTCCGCGCCGGGTACGCCACCGACGGCCCGGCCCTCGAGCTCGGCGCCCTGGTCGTCGACGGCACGACCGTCCCGGACGCCGGGGTCCGGCTGCCGCTGTCGGTCCTCAACCGCCACGGGCTGGTCGCCGGCGCCACCGGCACCGGCAAGACGCGCACCCTGCAGCTGCTCGCGGAGCAGCTCAGCGCGCACGGCGTCCCCGTCCTCGTGGCCGACGTCAAGGGCGACCTGTCCGGTCTGGCCGTCCCGGGTGAGCCCGGCGAGAAGCTGCTGCGCCGGGCGTCCGACGTGGGCCAGGACTGGCGTCCCGCCGCCTCCCCGGTCGACCTGCTGTCCCTCGGCGGCCGCGGCACCGGGGTCCCGGTGCGGGCGACCACCACGTCGTTCGGGCCGCAGCTGCTCAGCAAGGTCCTCGGCCTGACCCAGGTGCAGGCCTCGTCGCTGAACCTGGTGTTCCACTTCGCCGACCGGGCCGGTCTGCCGCTGCTCGACGTCAAGGACCTGCGCGCCGTCGTCCAGCACCTCGTGTCCGACGAGGGCGCCGAGGACCTCGAGGGACTCGGCGGCATCAGCCGGTCCACGGCCGGCGTGATCCTGCGCGAGCTCGTCGCGTTCAGTGACGCGGGGGCGGACGCGTTCTTCGGTGAGCCGGAGCTCGACCCGGCGGACCTCATGCGCACCACCGAGGACGGTCGCGGCGTGATCAGCTGCCTGGAGCTGCCCGAGGTCCAGGACCAGCCCCGGCTGTTCTCCACCTTCCTCGTGTGGCTGCTCGCCGAGCTGTTCCAGGAGCTGCCGGAGGTCGGGGACCTCGACCGGCCGAGGCTCGTGTTCTTCCTCGACGAGGCGCACCTGGTGTTCGACGACGCCCCGAAGGCGTTCGTCGACCAGGTGGCGCAGACCGTTCGGCTGATCCGGTCCAAGGGCGTCGGGGTGTTCTTCGTGACGCAGTCGCCCACCGACCTGCCGGCCGAGGTGCTCGGCCAGCTCGGCAGCCGCGTCCAGCACGCGCTGCGCGCGTTCACCCCGCAGGACGCGAAGGCGCTCCGGGCCACCGCGTCGACGTACCCCACGTCCGAGCACGTGGACGTCGCTGGGCTCCTGACCACCGTCGGGACCGGGGAGGCGGTCGTGACGGTGCTCGACGAGGAGGGCGTGCCCACCCCCGTCGCGTGGACGCGGCTGCGCGCGCCGCAGTCGTCGATGGCACCGGCGCCGGACGACGTCCAGGCCGAGCTCGTGCGGCGCTCGCCCCTGCTGGTCGAGTACGGGACGGCGGTCGACCGCGAGTCGGCGTACGAGCGGCTGGCCGCGAGGGTGCGGGAGGCCGAGGAGCAGGTCGCCGAGGAGGAGGCAGCCGAGGGGCGGGACGCCCTCGACCACGACGCCGGGGCGCCCGCGGGTCGTCGGCCGGTGCCTGAGGCGGAGCGGGCCGAGCCCTCCACGGCGCAGCGGGTGCTGTCCTCACCGGCGTTCCGCTCGTTCGTCCGGTCCGCGGCGACGGTGCTCGGCCGGGAGATCACCCGCGGCGTCCTGGGCACCGGACGTCGGCGCCGCCGCTGACGCCGGTCACGTCGCACCGGGCGAGCGTCGCGGGACCCCTTCCGGTAGCGGTCGGTTCGCCCTAGGTTGGCGGGCGCGCCGGCGTGGCTGACCGCGGTCACGTGGGTCGACGAGGACCCAGGCGCAGGCCCCCACGAGGAGGACAGTCCGTGAGAGCACGTCGCACTGCGCTGGCGCTCGCCACCGCCAGCACGCTCGCCGCCGGAGCGCTCGTCGCAGCGCCCGTGGCGGTCGCCAAGGGCAACCCGAACACCCCGGAGGGCTTCGCCGAGCGGATCCGCACCGAGGCGCTCGTCGACCACCTCGAGGCGTTCCAGAGGATCGCCGACGAGAACGACGGCAACCGCGCCGCCCTCACCGAGGGGTACGAGGAGAGCGCCCGGTACGTCGAGCGGACGCTCAAGCGCTCCGGCTACAAGACCGAGCGGGACTACTTCACGTTCGACCGGGAGATCGTCGAGGCCGCGTCCCTGACCGTCGCCGGCGGCGCCACCTACGAGGTGGACCAGATGGAGTACTCGCCGAGCACCCCGGTGGGTGGCGTGACGGCCGGTGCGGTGACACCCGGCACGAACGCCGAGGGCTGCGACGCGGCGGCCTGGGAGGGTTCCGACCCCACCGGCGGGATCGCCGTCGTCAGCCGCGGCAGCTGCTCGTTCGCGCAGAAGGCGCAGGTCGCCGAGGCCGCGGGTGCCGTCGGCGTCGTCGTCTACAACAACACCGAGGGCATGCTCTTCGGGACGCTCGGTGCCCCGGACGTGGTGTCGATCCCGGTGGCGGGCATGACCCAGGCCGACGGGCAGGCGCTCGCGGCGGCAGCCCAGGCGGGTGACGTGGAGGTCACCCTGGAGGTCCGCTTCCGCACCGAGGAGGTCGAGTCCTTCAACGTCATCGCCGAGACCCGCCGCGGCCGCGACGACAACGTCGTCATGCTCGGTGCGCACCTCGACGGCGTCGAGGACGGCGCCGGCATCAACGACAACGCGACCGGTTCCGCGGCGCTGCTCGAGGTCGCCGTCCAGCTCTCCCGCAGCAAGAACCACAACAACACCGTGCGGTTCGCCTGGTGGGGCGCCGAGGAGCTCGGCCTGATCGGGTCGACGGCGTACGTCGAGGAGCTGGCCGAGCAGGAGGGCGAGCTCGACCGGATCGCGACGTACCTGAACTTCGACATGATCGGCTCGCCGAACTACATCATCGGCGTGTACGACGCGGACCAGTCCACGTACCCGGCGCCGGTCCCCGTGCCGCCGGGCTCGGAGGAGACCGAGGACGTCTTCACCGAGTACTTCGACAGCATCGGCCAGCCGTGGGTGGACACCCAGTTCTCGGGGCGCTCCGACTACCAGGCCTTCATCGTCAACGGCGTCCCCGCCTCGGGTCTGTTCACGGGCGCGGACGGCGTGAAGACCGAGGAGGAGGTCGAGATGTTCGGCGGCACCGCCGGCATCACGTACGACCCGAACTACCACTCGCCCGAGGACGACATCGACAACGTCGACGTCGAGGCGCTGGGGATCATGAGCAAGGCCATCGGCTTCGCCACCCGAAGCCTGGCCGACGACACCTCCGCCATCAACGGGGTCTCGGGGCCGGGCAACGGCCGCCCGCTGCCGGGCCGTCCGGGCCTGCCGCGGGGTGACCACGGCAAGGGCCACCAGCTGAGCGAGGGCCTGCACGCCGGCCACGACCACGGCGAGGAGCTCGCCGCCTGACGTGACCGGGTGAGCCGGTCGACGCCGGCTCGCGAAGCGAGAGGACCCGGCACCCCCACGGGGGTGCCGGGTCCTCCGTCGTCCGGGGTGGGGCTGCGCCGGTCAGGCGCTGCGGGCCTCCAGCGGTGCGAGGCCCACGACCACGACGGTGCCGCAGCCCACGCAGATCCGGTCGGGGCAGTCGTCGTCGTGACCGTCGGCGCACGGCAGCGCCTCGAAGGGCATCGGCTCGCCGCAGGTGGAGCAGTCCCACGCCTCGACGGCGGCCCACAGCAGCGCGTCGTCCTCGCGGCGGGAGCGGGTCGTCCTGGTGGTGGCCATGACCCGAGGTTCGCACCCGTCACCGACACCGGCCAAGCAGCCGCGCCGCAGGTACCGCGGGACCCGGCCTGACCGGGTACGCGCGAGGGGCCCGCGACGACGTCACGGGCCCCTCGGCCGGCGGAGGATGGGGGATTCGAACCCCCGAGGGTTTCCCCAACCCGCTTTCCAAGCGAGCGCCCTAGGCCACTAGGCGAATCCTCCGCCGAGAAGGGTACCCGAGTCGCCGCGGTGCTCCGAGACCGGTGCGCGCCGCACGCTCGTCGCGACCGCGGGACGGCCGGTCGGGAGCACCCCGCGGTGGTTGTTACAGTGGTCGCAGACCCCTCGTGCGGCGTCAACCAGCTGAACTCCCCCAGGGCCGGAAGGCAGCAAGGGTAGGCAGGCTCTGTCGGGTGCACGAGGGGTCCTTCGCGTCCTGCGGCGGCGTCGGCACGGCCGTCAGCCCCCGGTCCGCTCCCCGCCGTCCGCGTCGTCGTCCTGGTCGTCGTCCTGGTCGTCGTCCTGGTCGTCGTCGAGTGGCAGCCCGAGCCGGTGGATCGCCTCCTCGACGAGCTCGTCCGGCGTCCGCGCGAGGTCAAGGACGACGCCGTCCTCGTCGTCCTGCAGCGGTTCGAGGGTGTCGAGCTGGGACTGCAGCAGGGACGCCGGCATGAAGTGCCCCTTCCGGCTGCCCATCCGCTGCCGGATCAGCTCGGGGTCGCCGTGCAGGTGGACGAACTGCAGGCCGGGCGGGCCGTCGCGCAGCACGTCGCGGTACGAGCGCTTGAGCGCCGAGCACGCGATCACCGTGGAGAACCCCTGGGCGGACTGCGCGGCCATCCACGCCGCGAGCTCGCGCAGCCACGGCCAGCGGTCGTCGTCCGTCAGTGGCGTGCCGCCCTCCATCTTCGCGATGTTCTCCGGCGGGTGGAACCGGTCCGCCTCGCCGTAGGGCAGGCCGGTGCGCTCGCTGATGCCCTGCGCGACGGTCGTCTTGCCGCAGCCGGACACGCCCATCACCACGACGTGCTGGGTGACGTGCTCGGCCGACGGCACGGGTGGTGGGGTCACAGCAGCAGGCTCCCGACGAGGGCGATGACGAACCCGATCGTGCCGAGCAGCGTCTCCATCACGGTCCACGTCCTGAAGGTGGTCTTCACGTCCATGTCCAGGAACCGGCCGACCAGCCAGAACCCGGAGTCGTTGACGTGCGACAGGACGGTCGCGCCGCAGGCGATCGCGATGACGATGAAGCACAGGTCCAGGCTGCTCAGCCCGGACGTCGCCTCCACCGTGGGGGCCATCAGCCCGGCCGTCGTGGTCAGCGCGACGGTCGCCGAGCCCTGCGCGACGCGCAGCGCGGTGGAGACGGCGAACGCCGCGACGATGACGGGCAGCCCCGTCTCCTCCAGGCTCCCGGCGAGGGCCTCGCCGATGCCGCTGGTCCGCAGGACGCCGCCGAACATGCCGCCGGCGCCGGTGATGAGGATGATCGCGCAGACCGGCCCGAGGGCGTCGTTGACGATCTTCTCGACGTCCGCCCGCGACCGGCGTCCGCGGCCGAGCAGCAGCATCGCGTAGATGACCGTGATGAGCAGGGCCACCGGCGTCTGGCCGATCATCCGCAGCACGTTGACCCAGTCGGCGTCCCCGTCGACGGCCCCGGCCGTGGCCAGGGTGTTCAGGCCCGTGTTGAGGAAGATCAGGACGAGCGGCAGCAGCAGCACCGACAGGACGAGCCCGAACGCGGGCGGCCGTCCCTCGTTCTCGTCGGCCTCGGACCCGAGCAGCGCCGGGATCGGCAGGTCGAACCTCTTCCCCGCCCACAGACCGAACAGGTACGCGCCGAGGAACCAGGTCGGCAGCCCGATGACGAGTCCGACGAAGACGAGCAGGCCGATGTCGGCGCCGAGCAGCTCGGCCGCGGCGACCGGCCCCGGGTGCGGTGGGACGAAGGAGTGCATCACCGCGAACGCGCCGGCGGCGGGCAGCGCGTACAGGAGCACCGACCCGCCGAACCGGCGGGCGACGCTGAAGATGATCGGCAGCATCACGACGAGGCCGGCGTCGAAGAAGATCGGGAAGCCGAAGAGCAGGGAGGCGACGCCGAGCGCGAGGGGGGCGCGCTTCTCACCGAAGCGGTTGATCAGGGTGTCGGCGAGGACCTGCGCGCCGCCGGTCACCTCGAGCAGGCGGCCGATCATGGCGCCGAGGCCGACGAGCAGCGCGACGGCGGCCAGGGTCGAGCCGAACCCCGCGAGCAGCGTGGGGACGACGTCGGCGTACGGGATCTGCGTCACCAGCGCCGTGAGCAGGCTGACCAGGATGAGCGCCACGAACGCGTGCAGCTTGAAGCGGATGATGAGGACGAGCAGCACCAGGACGGCGGCTGCCGCGATGGCCAGCAGCGTCCCCGTGCCGTAGGCGGGCTCCATGGTCTCCACAGGACCTCCTGGGGTCTCGACGCGCGCTCCACCACGTACCGGACACTGTGGTGCAGATCACCGTCGCTCGCACGGGATGTGATCACGGGGCCTGCCGCCGGCCCTGTCGTCGGCCCTGTCGTCGGCCCTGTCGCTGGGCCCGGTCGCGGCACCGGGCGAGGCGGTCGCCGGTCCCGTCCACCCGGGTCGGTGGGGAGGGTTACTGTCTCGTGCGTGCCCACCGCGCTGTACCGCCGCTACCGGCCGGAGACCTTCGCCGACGTCATCGGCCAGGAGCACGTCACCGCCCCCCTCATGCAGGCGCTGCGCAGCGACCGGGTCAACCACGCGTACCTGTTCTCCGGCCCGCGCGGCTGCGGCAAGACGACGTCCGCCCGGATCCTCGCGCGCATCCTCAACTGCGCGCGGTGGGAGCCCGCCGCGGACGGCACCCGTCCGGACGCCCCCTGCGGGGAGTGCGACTCCTGCGTGGAGATGGCCCGGGGAGGCGCCGGCAGCCTGGACGTCGTCGAGATCGACGCGGCCAGCCACGGCGGTGTGGACGACGCGCGCGAGCTGCGCGAGCGCGCCACCTTCGCCCCCGCCCGGGACCGCTTCAAGATCTTCGTCATCGACGAGGCGCACATGGTGTCCCCGGCGGGCTTCAACGCCCTGCTGAAGATCGTCGAGGAGCCGCCGCCGCACGTGCGGTTCATCTTCGCCACCACCGAGCCGGACAAGGTCCTGCAGACCATCCGGTCCAGGACCCACCACTACCCGTTCCACCTCGTCCCGTCCGACCGGTTGCTCGCGTACCTCCAGGAGCTCTGCGAGAAGGAGCGGGTCCCCGTCGGCAAGGGCGTCCTGCCGCTCGTCGTCCGCGCCGGCGGGGGGTCCGTGCGCGACTCCCTGTCCGTCCTCGACCAGCTGATGGCGGGGGCCGGGCCCGACGGCGTCGACTACGAGATGGCCGTGGCGCTGCTCGGGTACACGCACGCGTCCCTGCTCGACGGCGCGGTGGACGCGCTCGCCGCGGGGGACGGGGCGAGCGCCTTCCGCGTCGTCGACAAGGTGATCGAGTCGGGCCACGACCCCCGACGCTTCGTCGAGGACCTGCTCGAGCGCTACCGCGACCTCATCGTCGTCCGCGCGGTCGGCGAGAACGCCCGGGCCGTGCTGCGGACGCTGCCGGAGGACCAGCTGGCGCGGATGGCGGGGCAGGCCGAGCGGCAGGGGCAGGCGGAGCTGTCCCGCGCGGCGGACATCTGCAACGCCGCGCTGACCGAGATGACCGGGGCGACGTCGCCCCGGCTCCACCTCGAGCTGCTCGTCGCCCGGCTGCTGCTGCCCGCCGCGGAGGCGGGGGAGCGCGGGCTCGGCGCGCGCGTCGACCGGCTGGAGCGCCGCGTCGGGGTGCCGGGCAGCGGCCACGTGCCCGTGGTCGGCGCCGTGTCGCCGCCCGCGCCGGCCGTCGCGCCGGCACCAGCCTCTGCACCGGCACCGGCCACTGCACCAGCCTCTGCACCGGCCTCTGCCTCGGCACCGGCCCCTGGGCCCGCTGCTGGGGCACCGGTGGCGGCTGGTGCCGCGGGTGCGTCGGCTCACGGGACCGGCGAGGTGGCGCCGGAGCCCACCGACCGACGGCCCGAGTCCCCGTCCGCCCGGCCCGACGCCGTCGCGGGTGCGGCGTCCTCCGAGCTGGACGCCGTCCGCCGGATGTGGCCCGACGTCCTGGACGTGCTCAGGGGGCTCAAGCGCACCACCTGGTCCACCCTGAGCCACGCGCACGTGCAGGACCTGTCCGGTGGGGTGCTGAGGCTCGGCTTCACCAACGCCGGTGCGCTCGGCATGTTCAACCGCGGTGCGCACCCGGACTACGTCCGGCAGGCCCTCGTCCAGGTCATCGGCCTGGACGTCAAGGTCGAGGGCGTCCCCGCCCAGGACGGGCCGGTCGCCCAGCCCGCGACCGAACCCACGACCGTGCCGACGGACGCCGCGCCGACCGAGCCGTCGGAGGCCGCACCGGAGGCCGCACGGGAGGCCGCACCGCCGAGATCGCCCGCCGACCCGACACCGCCGGGGCGCGACAGCGCTGCGTCGTCGCAGGCGGTCTCGCGGGAGGCGGCCCGTCCCGCGGGTGCACGGGGTGGAGCCCCCGACACCGCAGGCGCCCAGCGCCCCGACGACTGGGACGACGTCCCGCCCCCGCTCGACCCCGGCCCCGACCCGTGGGACGAGCCGGCGGCGCGGCGGGCGCCGCGCGACGACCAGCCGCCGCGCACGGAGCAGCCGCCGCGCCCAGAGCAGACGCCGCGCCCAGAGCAGACGCCGAGTCAGGGGCAGACGCCGCGTCACGAGCAGGGACCCGGCGACCGGGGCGCCGTCGCGCGCGGGGGTGCGGCGGCAGCGCGCGAGGCGGCGCGGCGTCGCGGCCCCGCCGGGAGCCCGGTCCCCGAGGGCCCGGACGACCGCCCGAGCCGGCCGTCCGTCGTGGCTCCGGAGCACGACGTCCCGGACTACGACGACCCGGACGCGGAGGACTCCGGGCTCGTCGGCACGCGCGTCGTCGAGCAGCTCCTCGGTGGGCGCGTCATCGACGTCGAACCCGGGTCCTGACGCCCCGGCGGACCTGGCCCGGCCGAAGCCCCGGTGTCAACGCCGGCGGCCCGCAGGACGTCTCCAGGGTGGGCCGCGCGCGCGGCCCCCAGCCCTGGAGGTGCACGATGCGACGACTCCTGCTGACCGTGGCCGCGATCCTCGGCCTCGTCGTCCCGATGGCGGTGACCGCGACGTCCGCGACGGCCGCGCCGTACTGCGGGATCCGGTGGGGCTCCCTGCCCAAGACGGCCCCGCTCGGCTCCGGCGACCCGCTCTTCGACGTCCGCACGGGCCGCCACCCCTGCTTCGACCGGCTGGTCCTCGACGTGGCCGGGGACGTCCGCGGCTACTCGGTCCAGTACGTGGACCGGCTCGTCCAGGACGGCTCGGGCACCACGGTGCCGGTCTCCGGTGGTGCCCGGATCGAGGTGACCGCGCGAGTCCCCGTGGTGCCCACGGACTCGTTCTTCACCGGCCGCGGCCGCGACGTCTCCGACGTGGCCGGCTACCGCGCCTTCCGCCAGGTGGTGTGGGTGGGGAGCTTCGAGGGCCAGAGCACGGTCGGGCTGGGGGTGCGCGCCCGGCTGCCGTTCCGGGTGTTCCTGCTCGACGGTCCGGGGGACGGCTCCCGGATGGTGGTCGACGTCGCCCACCGGTGGTGAGCCGGACCGCCCGACGAGGCGCGTCGCCGACCGGCACCCGACGACGGTGCGGGACCGGTCGGCGACGGTCCGTGGCCGCGGCTAGGCTCGTCGTGTGTACGAGGGCGTGGTCCAGGACCTGATCGACGAGCTCGGGCGGCTGCCCGGCGTCGGTCCCAAGAGCGCCCAGCGGATCGCGTTCCACCTGCTCGCCGCGGACGAGGCCGACGTCCGGCGCCTCGTGCAGGCGCTCACCGAGGTCAAGCAGCGGGTCCGCTTCTGCGCCACGTGCGGCAACGTCGCCGAGGACGAGCAGTGCCGGGTCTGCCGGGACCCGCGGCGGGACGGCGCGGTGCTGTGCGTCGTCGAGGAGTCCAAGGACGTCGTCGCGATCGAGCGCACCCGCGAGTTCCGCGGCCGGTACCACGTGCTCGGCGGGGCGATCAGCCCGATCGACGGCATCGGTCCGGACGACCTGCGCGTCAAGGAGCTCATGACGCGGCTGGCCTCCGGCGAGGTCACCGAGATCATCATCGCCACCGACCCGAACCTGGAGGGGGAGGCCACCGCGGCCTACCTCGCCCGGCTGCTCAAGCCGATGGGGCTGAAGGTGACGAGGCTGGCGTCCGGGCTGCCGGTCGGCGGCGACCTGGAGTACGCGGACGAGGTCACCCTCGGCCGGGCTTTCGAGGGCAGGAGGTTGCTCGATGTCTGACCCGACGCACGGCAGCGACCCGGTCGGGGCGCACGACACCGCCGACCCCGGACTGCGTCCCATCGCGGACGCCACCGCGACGGAGGTCCGCGGCTACCTGGGCGCCCTCACCGAGGTCGCGTCCGGGGAGAACCCCGACACCGCGATCCCGGTGCTCCTGCTGGCCGTGTCGCAGGTGCTCGGGACGGGCGCCCGGCTGGGCGCCATCACCGACGTCCTGCCCTCGGAGCGGTTCGAGCCCGACCCGGGCCCGGACGCCGACATCGACCCCGTGCGGGCCGGTCTGGCCAACCTGTTCGAGGGGATCGACGAGTACGTCGACGTCGTCGACCCGCTGACGTCCGGCGAGATCGTCCGCGGGTCGCTGTCCAACGACCTGGCGTCGGTCGCGGCGCCGCTCGTGCACGGGCTGCGGCACTACGAGGCGGGCCGCGTCGACGAGGCCATGTGGTGGTGGCAGTTCTCCTACCTGTCGACCTGGGGCGACCGCGCCGCCAGCGCCCTGCGCGTCCTGCACTCGGTGCTCAGCCACCTGCGCCTGGACGCCGACGACGAGACGGTCGCCGACGCGGAGTTCGACGCGCTGCACCCCTGACCGGGCGTCCCTCTGACGGGGCGTCCCCCTCACCGGCCTCGTGCGCGTCACGCGATCCGGGTACCCCGCGCGAGCCGGCCGACGGGCGTGCTGAGACGTCGCACCGCCGCGCCCACACCCACGCCCCCGAGGGCGAGGTAGGCCGCCAACCCGAACGGCCACACCGGCGAGGTGTCGCGGGCGCCCTCGTAGGTCAGGCCCTCGTCCGGCCACGCCGCCCAGCACTCGTCGACGACCTCGTCCGGACCATCCCGCATCTCGCGGACGCCGGCCTGCACGAGATGGAGCAGGTCCTCGTCCTGCTCCATCTCGTCCGTCGGGTCGGGATCGGCCGCCCGGGGGGCCGCGTCGGCCACGACGACGTAGGGGTTCGCCGCGAGCAGCCACCACGTCCACTCGCTGTGCAGCACCGTGCGCTCCTCCACGACCTCGACGCAGTCGTCGCGGGTGAGCTCCATCTCGAACGGGTCGCCGGCGGGGTGGGTGAGGACCCTCGTCGGCTCGTCGACGGCGACGAGGGGGAGCGACAGACCGAAGAAGACGAGGGTGAAGACCGACAGCCCGGCCACCGAGAGGTAGGTGAGCACCGCCGACGAGGCGGTCCGCGCGCAGACGGCGGACCAGCCGAGCGCTATCCCGCAGACCGTCAGGAGCACGAGCGCGACCGTGCCCAGCGCCACCACCACGCGCAGCAGGGACGTGCCGGGCAGCACCAGGGACAGCAGCACGAACGGCGACGCGGTCGCCAGCAGGACGAGCGACGTCACCCACGCCGCCGCGAGCTTGCCCACGGCGATCTCCGCGGGTGACAGCAGCGTCATCTGCAGCGGTGCGAGGGTGCCCGCTCCCCGGTCGCCGTTCACCGACGTCGCGGTGAGGGACGGTGCGACGACGAGGCCGAGGGTGAGCACGAGCACGACGACCACGGAGAACAGGACCGGTCCGCTGCGGTCGGAGCCCATGGCGGCGAAGGTGAGCCCGGTGATGCCCGCGATGAGCGCGAACCACAGCACCAGGACGACGACCCAGCGGCTGGAGCGGACACGCTGCCTGAGCTCGAGGGCGGCGACGAGGCGCACCCCGTGCCAGGACAGGGACCACGCACCACGGTCCGTGCGCGCCGCCACGCCCACGGGCAAGTCGGTCACGACCAGGTCGCCGGTCGGTGCGGCACGTCGGCCGTCGCCGCCGGCTCCGTCGCTTCTCACCGTCGCTCCTCCTCGAGGCCCAGGTAGACCTGCTCCAGCTGCCCCGCGGCGGGGGCGAAGGACACCACCGGCACGCCGTCGGCGACCAGGTCCCGCAGCAGGTCGGCCGCCGCCTGGTCGGACGGCAGCAGCACGTGCACGTCGCGACCGGGCGCCGACGCGGGGTCCGCGACCTCCCGGACCCCCCGTGAGGCCAGGGCGGCGCGCAGCAGGTCGACGTCCAGGGAGCGCACCTCCCACCGGCGCCACGCGCCCGTCGCCGCCTGCACGGCGGCCTCGTCGACGGTCCGTCCGCGGCTGACGAACACCGCCCGGTCGGCCAGCTCGTCGAGCTCGGAGAGCACGTGGCTGGAGACCAGCACCGCCTTGCCCTGCGCCGCGAGCCGGCGCAGCAGCACCCGCAGGTCCACGCGGCTGCGGGGGTCGAGGCCGGACGCCGGTTCGTCCAGGAGCAGCACCTGGGGGTCGTGCACCAGCGCGCGGGCCAACCCCAGCCGCTGCTTCTGCCCGCGCGAGAGCACCCGGGCCGGCGCGTCGGCGAGCTCGCGCAGGTGCAGCTCAGCCAGCAGCCAGTCGATCCGGTCCCGGGCCTGCGCGTCGGGCACCCGGTACGCGGCCGCGAAGGTGCCCAGCACCTCGCGGCACGTCAGCGACTCCCAGGTGCCGAGCACGTCCGGCATCCACCCCACGCGGGCGTGGACGGCGGCCGGATGCCGGACCGGGTCGGCGCCCGCGACGGTGACCGTCCCGGCGTCCGGGCGCAGCAGGCCGGCCAGGACCAGCAGCAGCGTCGTCTTGCCCGAGCCGTTCGGGCCCACGAGCGCGGTGACCGCGCCGGCGGGCACGTCCACGTCGGCGTGGTCGACGGCGACCACCGAGCCGAACGTGCGGCGCACCCCACGCGCCTGGACCCCTGCGTGCCCGCCGGCCGGTACCGGCACCGCCTGCCCCGTCATGACGGAGGAACGTAACGGCACGGCCCCCGGGCCGGACCCGACCTTCGGCGGAGGGAACGTGGAGATCGTGTGCACGTCGCAGGTCTCGTCATCCGGATCCACGGCGGTGGCGGTCACGACGCTCGTTACCATCGACCCGCCCACCCGACCGCGGGTGGACGCGGCGCCGCACGGCGTCGTCCGGACGAGCCGCGCAGGGAGTCGACGTGAGCCTGGTCGTGCAGAAGTACGGGGGTTCCTCCGTCGCCGACGCCCAGGGCATCAAGCGGGTCGCCAAGCGGATCGTCGAGACCCGCAAGGCCGGTGACGACGTCGTCGTGGTCGTCTCGGCGATGGGTGACACGACCGACGAGCTGCTCGACCTCGCCCAGCAGGTCAGCCCGCTGCCCCCCGGCCGCGAGATGGACATGCTGCTGACCAGCGGCGAGCGCATCTCGATGGCCCTGCTCGCCATGGCGATCGCCAACCTCGGCCACGAGGCCCGGTCGTTCACCGGCAGCCAGGCCGGCGTCATCACCGACTCGGTGCACGGCAGGGCGCGGATCATCGACGTCACCCCCGGCCGGATCCAGCAGGCGCTCGGCGACGGCGCGATCGCGATCGTCGCCGGGTTCCAGGGCGTCAGCCAGGACAGCAAGGACATCACCACGCTCGGGCGCGGCGGGTCCGACACCACGGCCGTCGCGCTGGCCGCGGCGCTGGAGGCCGACGTCTGCGAGATCTACACCGACGTCGACGGGGTGTTCACCGCCGACCCGCGGATCGTGCCGTCCGCGCGCCGGCTCGACACCGTCACCTACGAGGAGATGCTCGAGCTCGCCGCGTCCGGGGCGAAGGTGCTCATGCTGCGCTGCGTCGAGTACGGCCGCCGGTACGGCGTCCCGATCCACGTGCGGTCCTCGTTCTCGCCCAAGCCCGGCACGATCGTCAGCGGTTCGATGGAGGACCTCAGCATGGAGCACGCGATCATCAGCGGTGTCGCCCACGACCGCAGCGAGGCCAAGCTCACCGTCGTCGGCGTGCCCGACGTCCCGGGCAAGGCCGCGCAGATCTTCGAGGCCGTCGCCGCCGCCGGGATCAACATCGACATGATCGTGCAGAACGTGTCGACCGCCGGGACGGGGCGCACCGACGTGTCGTTCACGCTGCCGATGGCAGACGGCGCCACCGCCGTGCAGACGCTGACCGCGCTGCAGGACGCCGCAGGGTTCGAGTCCATCGAGTACGACGACCAGATCGGCAAGCTCTCCCTCGTCGGCGCCGGCATGCGCAGCAACCCGGGGGTCTCGGCGCAGTTCTTCCAGGCGCTGTCCCAGGCAGGCATCAACATCGAGATGATCTCCACCTCGGAGATCCGGATCTCCGTGGTGACGCGCGCCGACTCCCTGGACGAGGCCGTGCGCGCCGTCCACACGGCGTTCGACCTGGACGCCGAGGGCGAGGCCGTCGTGTACGGCGGCACGGGCCGATGACCGACCGTCGGCCGGACGGCGGTGCGCCCCGGCCGACGCTCGCGGTGGTGGGCGCCACGGGCCTGGCCGGGACGACGCTGCTGTCCGTGCTGTCGACGCGGGCCGACGTCTGGGGGGAGATCCGGCTCGTCGCGTCGACCCGCTCCGCCGGACGGCGGATGAGCGTGCGCGGCGAGGAGCTGACCGTGCTGCCCCTGTCCGCCGAGGTGTTCGACGGGGTCGACGTGGCGATGTTCGACCTGCCCGACGCCGAGACGGCGCGGTGGGCGCCGGTCGCGGTCGAGCGCGGCGCGGTGGTCGTCGACAACTCCAGCGCCTACCGGATGGACCCGGACGTCCCGCTCGTCGCCCCCGACACCAACCCGGCGCAGGTCGCGAACCGGCCCAAGGGCATCGTGGCCAACCCCGGCAGCGTCACCCTCACCGTCCTGGACGCGCTGTGCACCCTGCACCGGCAGTGGGGGCTGACCGAGCTCGTCGTCACCGCCCACCTCGCCGCGTCGGGGGCCGGCGCCGGGCAGCGGGGGGTCGACCGGCTGCAGGCCGAGACGTCGGCCGTCGCCGGCCACGGCGGGCTCGGCCAGCGCCCGGGTGACGTGCGCAGCGCCGTCCGCGACCGGCTGGTGGACGCGCCGTCACCGTTCCCCGCGCCGCTCGCCCTCAACGTCGTCCCGTGGGTCGGGGAGGCCGAGGTCGGCGGGTGGTCCAGCGAGGAGCAGAAGGTGCGGCGGGAGCTGCGCAAGATCCTCGGCCTGCCGACCCTGCGGGTCACCGCCACCTGCGTGCGCGTCCCCGTCCTGACCGGCTACTCCGTGGCCGCGCACGCCCGGTTCCAGCGCGACCTGACGGTCGCCGAGGCGCGCCAGGCGCTCGTCGAGGCGCCCAGCGTCGTGGTGCTCGACGACGTCGACGGCCGCGAGTTCCCCACCCCCGCGGACGTCGTCGGGTCCGACCCGGTGTTCGCCGGCCGGTTCCGCCAGCCCGACGACGAGCCCGACGCGCTCGCGTTCTTCGTGTGCGGGGACAACCTGCGCCGCGGCGCGGCCCTGAACACGGCCCGGGTCGGGGAGCTGGTCGCGGCCGACCTCGCGCTGCCCGTCGCCTGACCGCTGCGGGGTCGCCGGCGCGGACGGCACCGTCCCGGGGGGTCGCCACGCGGGCGGATCAGGCGCACACTGGTCGGCGTCGGTCCCGGCGGAGCGGGCAGGTGATGGCGGTGCGGGTGCAGCGAGCACGTCGACGCAACGAGCCGGACGGCGTCCCCGACGGCGTCCCCGTGCTGTCCCGCGGGCGGCACCGGTCACCTCGCAAGGGCGCGTGCTTCATGGAGCTCGCCGGCTACCTGGCGGGTGAGCGGTGGAGCGACCACCCGGCGTGCACCCACCCGCTGCTCGCTGGCCTGGCCCGGTGCGTCAACGACGTGACCACGGACGCCGGCCGGTGGCGGCTGGGCGCGCTCGTGCCGGCCGTGATCGGCCTGACGAGCGACGACCCGCACGTCGACCCGCGGCTGGCGCTGCTGTGTGCGCGGACGGCCCTGCCGGTGGTGTCGGTCGAGCGGCAGCGCGCCCTGGCGGTCGGGCTGCTGTCCTGCGAGCGCCGGCTCGCCCACCTCGACGGGCGCGACCCGGGGCACCTGGAGCCCGCGAGCCGCGCGGCGCTGGACGCCGTCCCGGACGCCGCGGTGTGGGCGGCCCGGTTCAGCCGCGACGTCAGCCCGGGGACGGCCACGGGGTTCCACCGGCACGCGGCACCGCGGATCGTGCGGTGCGCCACCCAGGGGATCGCGCTGGCGTGCGTGCCCGACCCCGACGCGGTGCTGCGCGACCTGCTCGAGGCGGGGATCGCCGAGGTCCGGGCGTGGGCCGCCGGGCCGCCCGTCGCGGTGGACGAGGGGTCGTGGGCGGACGCCGTCCGGCTGACGCGGGAGCGCGTGGCCGGGTGAGCCGCTGACGCGGCGGCCGACCGCGTCGACGGCCGGTCCCCGCTGGGTCGGGGCGGCGGGAACGGGCTCGGACCCGTGGTTCCACCGATGCGTGGACCCTCGGCCGGGTGGTGGCATGACGCGTCCCGTCCACCTCACCCACCTGAGGACCTCATGAGCACGCTCACTGCCACCACCCGCCGCTCCACCCGCCGCCTCGCGCAGCTCGCGGCCGGTGCCGTCGTCGCCTCCACCGCCCTCGTCGGCGGGTCGCTGCCCGCGCACGCCGCCAACCCCTATGAGCGCGGCCCGGCGCCGACGGAGGGCAGCATCGAGGCGCGCACCGGCCCGTTCCGGGTCGCCACCGAGAGCGTGTCGTCGTGGACCGCCCGCGGCTTCGGCGGCGGCACCATCTACTACCCGACGGACACCAGCCAGGGCACCTTCGGCGTGGTCGCCGTCTCCCCGGGCTTCACCGCCGGGGAGTCCTCGATCGCCTGGCTCGGCGACCGGATCGCCTCGCAGGGCTTCGTCGTCATCACGTTCGACACGAACTCCCGGTACGACCAGCCGGGCAGCCGCGCCGACCAGCTCCAGGCCGCGCTCGACCACGTGACCCAGCGCAGCGGCGTCCGCAACCGCGTGGACGCCAACCGCCAGGCCGTGATGGGTCACTCGATGGGTGGTGGCGGCTCCCTGGAGGCGTCGACCGAGCGCCGCACCCTGCGGGCGTCGGTGCCACTCACGCCGTGGCACACCACGAAGCGGTTCACGGTGTCCACCCCCCAGCTGATCGTCGGCGCGGAGAACGACTCGGTCGCCTCGGTGCGCAGCCACGCCATCCCGTTCTACGAGAACCTGCCGTCCACCACGAGCCGGGCCTACCTGGAGCTGGACGGCGCCAGCCACTTCGCGCCCAACACCTCCAACACCACCATCGCGAAGTTCTCCATCAGCTGGCTGAAGCGGTTCGTCGACGACGACACCCGCTACTCGCAGTTCCTCACCGGTGGTCCCAACCGGGACGACGACACCTCCGACTGGCGCACGGGCGGCGCGCTCTGACACGCCGTCACTGATCCGTCGTCCTTGACGCGGGGTCCCTGACCTCGGCGGCCGGCTCCCGGACCCGCGACTCCGACGAACACGCCGTGCGGCGATCGAGCCGCACGGCGTGTTCGTCCGTCTTGCGGCGGAAGCGAGTGCGGTGTCTCACCTATGCCGGGCGCCGAGGAACGCTCCGCCGACGCGGGTACCTGCCGATGGGCAGTGGTAGCGGCCGGCCGGGGCCCGACGCCGGTGCCGACGAGACGGCCGAGGACAGGTGGCGACGCGGATGACGGCACGGAGGCAGCCCCCTGGCGCGCGTGTGGGCAGCGTTCGAGACGCGGCGTCGCGTCTGCTCAAGGTCAGGCACCCCGACCCGCGGACGCGCCGGCGCGGACGGGTCCTCATCATCGTCGCCGCCACCAGCGTCGCCGTGTTCGTCCTGACGTCCGTCGCGCTGGTCGCGGTGCTGCCGGACTGGCCGCTCGCGCTGGTCCTGCTCGCCGGCATGGGACTGGCCAACATCGGCTCGATCGCACTCGCCCGGGCCGGGAGGGTGACCGCGGCCGCCGTGGTGCTCGTGTCCCTGACGTTCCTCGGCCCGGTCGGTGGCGTGCTCGCCGAGGGCCACGCCTCCAACTCGCCGCTCTTCCTCGTCTCGCTGGTGCTCCTGGCCGGGATGACCCTGCCGCCACGGGCGCTACCGGTGGCGCTGTTCACCATGTTCCTGGGGACGCTCACCATCCCGCTCGTGGTGGGCGGCCGGACGGAACCGGTCGGGTACGTCGAGCTCCTGTCGCTGACGACGGTCATCGCGACGTTCGCCGCGCTCATCGCCTCCGTGAACAACTGGGTGATGAACCGGTCCTTCGACGAGGCGGAGGAGCTCACCGCCGCCCTGCGGCGGGCGAACTCCGACCTGGAGACCCGGGTCGACGAGCGCACTGCCGAGCTGGCCACGGCACTCGCGCGGGCGCGGCGCCTGGCCGACCAGCTCGCGGAGCTGTCTGCCCGCGACCCGCTGACCGGCCTGTACAACCGGCGCCGTCTCGACGCGGAGCTGGACGGCGTCGCCGCGGACGTCCCCGGAGGCTCGCACCTGTCGCTGGCGCTGGCCGACCTCGACGACTTCAAGCGCGTCAACGACACGCTCGGGCACCACGTCGGTGACGTCGTCCTGCAGCGCGTCGCGGCCGCCCTGCTGAACGGCTGCCGTGAGACCGACGTGGTCGCGCGCACGGGCGGCGAGGAGTTCGTGCTGCTCATGCCCAGCACGCACCTCGACGAGGCGGTCGCCTGCTGCGAGCGGCTGCGCGCCGAGGTCGCCCGGTTGTCCTTCGACGACGTCGCGCCCGGCCTGCGGATGACCGTGAGCATCGGGGTGACGAGCAGCAGCCCCGCCAGTGCCTCGGGTGAGCAGCGCCAGGCGCTGCTGTCGCGCGCGGACGAGATGCTGTACGCCGCGAAGCGCGCGGGCAAGGACCGGGTGCTGTCGTGCACGTGGGAGCCGGTCGACGCCTGACCCTCCCGGGGCCGCGAGTCCGACGGACACGCCGTGCGGCTCGATCGCCCCGCGGCGTGTCCGTCCGACTCGGCGGCGGGTGAGGGAGCGCGCCGGCGGCTGGGTGAGGTGCCCGAGACGCTGTCCGTTCGGGTAGCGGGCCCCCGCCGGAGGTGCCGAGCGGGGCGGGTGCGCTCCTACGGTGGTTCGGCGCCGCGAACGGAGCGCGGCGCGAGCTCACCACAGATCGGCGTGCTGCGATGCCACCCCCGACACGACGGCCCGTGGTCCGGGAGGGAGCGGACGCGGGGGCCCGTGAGGCGGCCCGTGGGCCGGCCGCGCCACGCGGGGGAGCACGGCCTGCGTCGGCCGTCGGCCCGGGTGGGGCGGGCAACCGCGCCCTGACCACGGCCCTGACCCCGGGGCTGACCTCGGGGCTGACCGCGGGGGTGGGCGCACCGGGACCCGGTGCCGTCCCCGCCGTCGCGGTGGCTGCGGTCGCGGGGGCGGCGGGCAACACCGCCGCGGCGGGCCTCGCCGCCCCCGGACGGCAGGAGCCGCCGCTCACCCTCCCCGACGGCCGGACGGTCCCGAGCGGAACCGAGGCGCAGCGGCTGCTCGTGCACGGGCTCGTCGTCGACGGCGGGCTCGCGGCCGCGGAACGCCTCGTGGACGACGTCCGGCGGCACGCCCGGTCCCTGCGCGACGAGGCCGACGCGGCCGAGGTCTTCGCCGACCAGGTCGCGAGGTACGGCGCGCCACCGGCCGGCGTGCCGTGGAGCCCGCAGATGGTCGAGGAGGCACAGCAGGAGCTGGTCCGGCTGGACGAGGCGGAGGCGGGCCTGTGAGCCCACGTGGAGGCGACCCGCGGTCGGCACGACGCCTTCCGGCAGCTGGTCGCGGACGCGACCGCCCTGCGTCTGGAGGGCAACAGGGAGGCGCTGGCGGCGTGGCGGTCGTACGTGCGCGACCAGCTCTCGCCACGCCAGCTGGAGGACCAGGTGGCCGTGGAGCGCGAGCGGTCCCTCATCGCCACCGCCGCGTCGGGGCCGCGGCCCGGCGTCGCCCTCCCGGCGCTGGAGCGACGCTCCCGGCAGACCAGCTGGGCGCTGCGCGGCGTGGAGGAGCGGGTGGCCGAGAACCTCATCGGTGGGGGCTGCCAGTACTGCCACGAGGTGCAGCGGGCGATCAGCTTCGAGTACGACCACCCGGAGCTCTCCCAGCCCACGAGCACCCCCGGGGAGATGCTCGAGCGGGTCCTCGCGGCCGAGCGGACGGACCCCACGCCGCTGCCCGACTTCCTCGACGCGGCTCCGAGCACGGGACTGGACCCCGCCGCGCTGACCGGCTACCCCGGGGTCAGCGCCCAGGCCGCCGCCGTCGAGGCCGTCCGGCCGGTGCTCCGTCAGCTCGGGGACGACGGGTTCAAGGTCCTCGGGCCGGAGATCACCCGCGGTCGGCTCTCGGGCCCCGAGCTGCTGGCCGCCGTCGAGGGGGCCATCGAGACCCGGCGCACCAACTTCGCGCTGCTCGCGGCCCGCACCCGCCTCCCCGGGTTCGACTACCTGCTCCCGCGTCCGGTCCTGCGCGAGCTGCTGCCGCTCGCCGGCCCGGACGTCCGTCGGATGGTGCAGGACGACCTCACCCGCGCGGCCGAGGACGCCGAGGCCGAGTCGCTGGTCGTCGGCGTCGCGAGCGTCGGTGCGCTGCTGCTGACGATCTTCCCGCCGACGTCCGCGCTCGGGCTCGCCCTGGACGTCGGCCTCGCCGCGTACGGGGTGGCGCAGGGGTTCGAGGCGTACGAGCAGGGCGCCACGCTCAGCCTCGGCGTCGGCTCCACGGTGCTCGACCCGGCGCAGCAGGAGGCGGCGCACGGGTTGATGGCGATGGGGGCGCTGAACGTCGTGCTCAGCGCGGTCGGGGGGACCGTGTCGGGGCTGCAGGCGGTGCGGATGGTGCGGGTCGGCAGGGGCGCCGACGCCGTCCTCGAGGCGGTCGAGGCCCGGACGTCGGCCCAGCGCATCACCGTCAGCGACCTCAACACGAGCCGGCCGCGGGCCACGGTCACGGACGCGGACGGTGACGTCGTGCTCACCGGGTACCTGGACGAGCTCGCGCTCGGAGGTCCTGGCGGTGCACCCCGGGCGGCAGGAGGCGGGGGCGGCGGTGGCGGCGGTGGTCCGGCGGCCCCCGGCGGGGGCGCCGCCGGGGGTGTCCCCGGCCGCGTCCCGGACCTCCTCGACCTGCAGCAGGCCTCCGCGCTGCGCCAGCAGGCCGGCCGCCTGCAGGCGAGGGCCGCGCAGTACGAGGCGGACGCGGTCGACGCCGTCCTCCGGGGTCGCCCGGACCGGGCCATGACCTTCCGCCGGCTGGCCGAGGAGGCCGACGAGCTGGCCCGGGCGCGGTCCGCCCTCGCCGAGGAGTACCGGTCCGGCCGCCGCTCCGCACGCGCCGAGCTGCCCGGACCCGAGGACCTCGACCGGCTCTGGGAGGGCGCGGAGGGCTCCCTGGGCCCGGCCGCGAGCAGCGGGAACCTCGCCCGGATACCCCTCAGCGCCGCGGAGCGGGACCCCTCGGCCCTCGTCCGGCTCTCCCGGGAGCTCATGACCAGCAGCAGCGGGAACCGGGTGGTCTACCGCGTCGACGGGGGAGGCAGCCGGGCGCTGCTGACCGTCGACGGGGCCGGGAACGTCTCCGTGGCGCACGGGCGCACCATCGACCTGAACTTCGGGTCCCCGGAACGCGCGTACGAGTTCCTCAGCAAGCCCACGAAGGGTGGTGAGGGCGCGCGGCTCGTCCGGTTCGAGGTCTCCGAGGAGTGGGTGCGGTCCCTGCGCTCCGGGGCGGTGCCGGAGGGCGCCGGGCGGCTCGGGCGCACCCACCCCCAGCTCGTGGACGTCAAGTACGCCGACGACCAGATCAAGGTGCCCGGGTCCCTCACCCACGAGCTCGAGGACTTCATCATCCCGGGCAGCGGACGGGAGGTCGTCGTGGACAGCCTCAAGCCCGGTCAGTGAGAGGTGACCGGCACGGGTCGTCGCCGCCTCCCGGCCCGCGAGTCCGGCGAACACGCCGTGCCGCTCGATGACCGCACGGCGTGTTCGTCCGTCTCGGCGGGGTGCTGCGACCGCGGGGCAGGAGGGGGCGGGGGGATCGGGGTGGGACGGGGCGGAGGGCGGACGGGGGGAGGGTCAGGAGGCGAGGACGACGACCTTGCCGAGGGCCCTGCCCTCGCCGACGTGGGCGAGCGCCTCGGGCACCTCGTCCAGGGTGTACGTCCGCTCGACGTGGACGGCGACCTCACCGGCAGCGCACAGGTCCGCGAGCGGCTCGAAGTGGGCGGGGCCCTCGCGGACGGCGAGGACGCCGATCGACCGCCCCGTCACCCGGCCCACCGCCCACCCCGCGGTGAGCACCCGCAGCAGCGTCGGCACCGAGCCGCCGACGCACCGGTACGTCCCCCCGGGTGCGAGCGCTCGCCGGTAGGCCAGGACGGACCGGTGCGCGACGAGGTCGAGGACCAGGTCGTACGGCCGCCCGCTGCGGGTGAAGTCGTACCGTCGGTAGTCGACGACCTCGTCCGCGCCGACCGAGCGCATGAAGTCGAGCTTGGACGCGTTGTCGACGCCGGTCACGTGGGCGCCTGCCCGCTTGGCCAGCTGGATCGCGAAGGACCCGGACCCACCTCCCGCGCCGTTGACCAGCACGCGGTGACCCGCGGTCGCGGACGCCGTGCCCTGCAGGGCGATCGCTCCGGCCTGCGGGACGGTGGACGCCTCGACGAACGACAGGCCGGCCGGCTTGGGGGCGAGAGCCGCCTCCGGCGCGACCGCGTACTCCGCGAACCCGCCCTTCAGTGCGAGGTTGTCGCCGTACACCTCGTCCCCCGGCCGGAAGCGGGTGACGCCCGCGCCGACCTCGTCGACGACGCCCGCGACGTCCGATCCGAGGACGTGGCGGGCCGGTGACCGCAGACCGCCGATCCGCGCGTACGCCGGGGAGCCGCGCAGGCCCTCCCAGTCGGACAGGTTCACCGAGGTGGCGACGACGCGCAGGCGCACCTGGCCGGGTCCGGGGACGGGGACCGGGACGTCCTCGACCGTCAGGACGTCCGGTGGCCCGTAGCGGTCGTAGGTGACGGCCTTCATGCGACTCGCTGCGGTCCCGGGCACCGCGGCAGCGTAGCCACGTGAGCGCGTCGGAGACGCAGGAACCCGGACCCACAGTCGTGGGTCCGGGTTCCTCGACGTCCTGCGGACGTCACGCGGTCGGGGTGACAGGATTTGAACCTGCGGCCTCTTCGTCCCGAACGAAGCGCGCTACCAAGCTGCGCCACACCCCGGTGGAGCGGGGACAGCCTAGCCGAGCACCCGGCCCGCCACGAAACCGGTAGCCGGCCGGGGGACGGGTCGCTGCGGCGGCGGGTCAGGACGTGGTGGCTGCGTCCCGCCCGACGAGGGTGAGCAGGGTGGCCTCCGGCGGGCACGCGAACCGGATCGGCGCGTACGGCGACGTGCCGAGACCTGCTGACACGTGCAGCCACGTCGACGTCCCGTCAGGGCCGGCGCCGGACCCGCGGCGCGCGGTGCGCTCGCCCCGGCGGTCCGGCACGTGCCAGCGGTGCAGGCCCTTGGCGTAGCGGCGCGGCAGGTCGCAGTTCGTGACGAGCGCCCCCACGCCGGGGACGGCGACCTGGCCGCCGTGCGTGTGCCCGGCGAGGACGAGGTCCGCCCGGTCGGCCGTCATGGCGTCGAGCACGCGCAGGTACGGCGCGTGGGTGACGCCGAGGGTGAGGTCCGCCGCCGGGTCGGCCGGCCCGGCGACGTCCAGGTACCGGTCGCGCCGCAGGTGCGGGTCGTCGACGCCGACGAGGTCGACCCGGCGGCCGTCCACGGTGAGGGTGGCGCGCGCGTTCGTCAGGTCCGCCCACCCGGCGGCGGTCAGCGCGCCCGTGAGCTCCTCCGTGGGCAGGCGGGGGGCGGTCGCACGCACCCGGGACGGTCCTCCGAGGTACCCGAGCGGGTTCTTCGCCAGGGGGCCGAAGTAGTCGTTGCTGCCGAGGACGAACGCGCCGGGCAGGTCGAGCAGCGGGCGCAGCGTCCGGACGACGGCCGGGACGGCGTGCAGGTGCGCGAGGTTGTCGCCGGTGTCGACGACCAGGTCGGGCTCCAGCGCCGCCAGCCCGGCGACCCACGCCACCTTCGACTCCTGGTGCGGGGTCATGTGCAGGTCGGACAGGTGCAGCACCCGCAGCGGCGCGGCCCCGGGGGCGAGCACGGGGGCGGTGACGCGGCGCAGCCGGAACGACCTCACCTCGTACCCGGCCGCCCAGGCCAGGGCGCCGGCGCCCGCCAGCGCGCACCCGGCGGTAACTCGGGTGAGGGCACGGCGGCGGGTGGAGGACACTGGCGGCATGGTGACCACCGAAGCACATCTGAAGGACCGCATGCGCGCCGACCTCACCGAGGCCATCCGCGGGCGCGACGAGCTCACCGCCGCCACGCTGCGGATGGTGCTGACCGCCGTCCAGGTCGCCGAGGTCGCCGGCAGCGAGGCGCGCCAGCTCAGCGACGACGAGGTGCAGGCCGTGCTGCGCAGCGAGGCCAAGAAGCGCCGCGAGGCCGCCGAGGCGTTCGCGGGGGCGGGGCGGGCCGAGTCGGCCGAGCGCGAGCGGGCCGAGGAGCAGGTGATCGAGCGCTACCTGCCGGCGCAGATGGACGACGGGACGCTGGCGGCCCTCGTCGCCGAGGAGGTCGCGAAGGCCGCGGAGGCCGGTCGGACCGGGATGGCGGCGATGGGCTCGGTGATGGGCGCCGTGAAGCCGCGCGTCGGCCAGCAGGCCGAGGGTGGCCGGGTCGCGGCCGAGGTCAGGCGGCAGCTCGCGAGCGGCTGACGGCGAGCCTCACCCCGGACGGGAACGGCCCGGTGACGTCCTCGCGGACGTCACCGGGCCGTTCCGTGTGTCCCACCGGACCGCTCGTCTCGTCGGGCCGGCCAGGGGGAGCGGGCCGACGGGCCGGTGCGGTCAGTCGTCACCGGGCGGGTCGATGGGGACGACGCCGGGCTGGCCCGGTCCGCCGCCCGGGCCACCCCCGCCACCACCGGGGCCTCCCGGCGGCTCGGGCTGGCCGCCGCCGCCACCGCCGCCGCCTCCACCGCCGCCTCCACCGCCGCCACCGCCGCTGACGAGCAGCGTGATGGTGCTGCCGGGGCTGACGGACGAGCCGGGGCCCGGTTCGGTCGCCGCCACGCGGCCGCGCGGGACCTGGGAGCCGATGGTGCCGCCGACCCGGACGCTGAACCCGGCGCCCTCGAGGCGCTGCTCGGCGTCCTCCAGGGAGCGGCCGACGACGTCGGGGACGCGGGTCCGCTCGCCGTACTGGACGCGGTCGCTCGGGTCGGCGAAGTCCTGCACCGGCACCCCGGCGTGGACCCGCTCCATGTAATCGCTCCAGATCGGCGCGGAGAGCGTGCCGCCGTACATCCGCCGGTAGGTCTGGCCGTTGATCGTCGCGCCGTTGAGCGACCGGCTCTCGTTCGAGTAGCCGAGCCACACGGCGGTGGCGACCTGCGGCGTGTACCCGACGAACCAGGTCGCCCAGCTGCTGTTGGTCGTGCCGGTCTTGCCGGCGGCCGGGCGGCCGATGCCCTGCCCGCGGGCGGTCCCGCGGATCAGGGTGTTCTCCAGGGCCGACGTCACGCCGTTAGCGACGTCGGGCGTCAGCGCCGCGGCGCAGTCGCTGGACGGGACCTCGAGGGCGGTACCGGCGGCGTCCGTCACGCTGACGATCGCGGTCGGCTTGCAGAACTGACCCTGCGCGGCGAAGGCGGCGAACGCGCCGGCCATCGACAGGGGGGCGACCTCCTGCGACCCGAGGACCATCGACGGGTACGGGTCGATCTCCGTGCCGTTCTCACCTTCGACCTGAGACCGGTAGACCCCGAGCGAGTGCGCGGTGTCCCGGATCTCGCACAGGTCGAGGTCTAGCGCCATGTTGGCGTAGGCCGAGTTCACCGACCGGTACGTTCCTTCGAGCACGGAGATGGACCCGGACGTGTCGCCGTCACCGGCGTTGCGGACGTTCCAGACCTTCCCCGGGGCGTTGATCTCCTGACCGCAGCGCCGAAAGTTGGACTCGGGGTAGGCGCCCTCCCGCGTGCCGACACGCTCGTTGAGGGACTTGCCGGCCTTCAGCCAGGTGGCGAGCACGATCGGCTTGAACGTCGAGCCGGGCTGGAACCCGCGCGAGCCGCCGTACTCGTAGCTCGTGTTGTAGTTGATCGACGTCGTGCCCGGTGTGCCGTCCTGGCGCGGGTTGTACCACCGGTTCTGGGCCATCGCGAGGATGTGACCCGTGCCCGGCTGGACCGACACGATCGACCCGGCGACGCCGGACCCCTCGTTCGGCGGCACCTCGGTGTGGATCTCCTGGTGCGCGGCCGCCTGCATCGTCGGGTTCAGCGTCGTGGTGATCGTCAGGCCACCGCGGTACAGCATCCGCAGCCGGTCCTCGCGGGTGTCGCCGAACGTGGCGTCGTTGAGCAGCACCTTGGTGACGTAGTCGCAGAAGAACGCCGCCGAGCCGGCCTGCTCGCAGCCGTTCTGCGTGTCCTGGACCTTGACGTGCGCCTCGAGGGGGACGGCGACCGCCTCGTCGTGCTCCGCCTGCGTGACCATCCCGAGCTCGAGCATCCGTGCCAGGACGACGTTGCGCCGCTCCAGTGCGTTCTGGGGGTTCTGGGCGGGGTCGTAGCGGGTGGGGGACTGCAGCATCCCGGCGAGCAGCGCGGCGTCCGGCAGGGTCAGCTCGGCCGCGCTCTTGGAGAAGAAGTGCCGCGCCGCGGTCTCGACCCCGTACTGCCCGTCGCCGAAGAGGGCGATGTTCAGGTAGTTCTGGAGGATCTCGTCCTTCGTCAGCCGCTGCTCGGCGGAGATCGCGAGCTTGATCTCCCGGAGCTTGCGGCCGGTGTCGGGGTTCTGCAGCGCCTGCTGGGCCTCGACGTCGCCGTCCTGGATGGCCTTCTCGAGCAGGACGTTCTTGACCCACTGCTGGGTGAGGGTGGAGGCGCCCTGGGTGTCACCGCCGGAGGCGTTGTTCACCACCGCGCGCATGATCCCCTTGGGGTCGGCGCCGTGGTGCTCGTAGAAGCGGGAGTCCTCGATCGCGAGCACCGCTTGCCGCATGACGGGGGAGACGCTGCTCAAGGGCACGGAGATGCGGTTCTCGTAGAAGAACGTCGCCATCGGCGTGCCGTCGGCGTACAGGATGCGAGACTGCTGCGACAGCGGGCCGGCCTCGAGCTCCTCCGGCAGCGAGTCGAAGAAGTCCACGCTGTTGCGGGCGAGCGTGCCGGAGACGCCGACGGCAGGCATCAGCAGGCCGGCGCCCAGCACCCCGGCGACGACGGCGGTCGCGACGAAGCCCGCGAGCAGCGAGAAGGCGCGCCCGACGTCGCGGACGCGGTCAGAGGATCCACCCATGTCGGTCAGCGTACGTGCTGGGTGCCGGACGGCTGGCTGCTCGACGCCGGATCGTCACGGATCTGCACATGCTGTTCACCCAGCGTGCTGAAGTGGGCCTCGGGTGGCGGTGACTAGTCACCGGTGACTACGCCCAAATGGTCCGATCGCCCCTTACCACCTCAGGACCGCGCCCGTAGCGTCGATGGGGCTACCAGGACCGTCCGGGTGCCTGGGGCGGGGGGTGGCCAGCAACCGCGGCCACGCGACGCAGGGGGGTGTGGTGATGGAGGGTCGCATGACCGCGACGTCGACGCAGTGGGCCGAGCGCGGAGCCTGTCGCGCGAGCGACCCGGACGCGCTGTTCGTCCAGGGGGCCGCGCAGAACCGGGCGAAGACCGTCTGCCTGGGTTGCCCGGTGCGCACCGAGTGCCTGGCCGACGCCCTGGACAACCGGGTCGAGTTCGGCGTGTGGGGCGGGATGACCGAGCGCGAGCGACGCGCCCTGCTCAAGCGCCGCCCGAACGTCCAGTCGTGGCGCCGTCTCCTGGAGACCGCGCGCCACGAGCACGAGCGCGCCGTGCTGCGGCAGGACGCCGCCGTCTCGCAGGTGCCGGCGCAGCGCACCTCCGTGGACGTCGTCCGCTCGGCCTGAGGGCGCGAGGCGTCCGGGCCGGTCGGCTCAGACGCCGGAGGCCAGGTCCGCCGCGACGGACCGCAGGCCCTCGAGGTCGTGCACGTCGCCCGGGCGTACGGGAACCTGCGCGACCGGGACACCGGGGTGGGCGGCGAAGAACCGGCCCGCGACGGACTGCTCGCGGGCGATCCGGTGCATCCGGTGGGCGTGCAGCCGCAGCAGCCCCGCGGTCACCGGGTGGCCGCCGCCGTCCTCGAGCTGCTCCTCCAGCTGCTCGGCGCCCGCCGTCGCCCGCTCGGCGGTCAGCGTCGGCACCGGGGTGGTCTGCACCCGGTTGAGCACCAGCCCGGCCAGCGGCATCTTCTCCGCCCCCAGCCGCTCGACGAAGTAGGACGCCTCGCGCAGTGCGTCGGGGTCGGGGGAGGCGACGACGAGGAACGCGGTGCCGTCGTCCTGCAGCATCGAGTACGTCGCCTCGGCGCGCTCGCGGAACCCGCCGAACATCGTGTCCATCGCCGCCACGAACGTCTGGACGTCGTTGAGCACCTGGGCGCCGAGCAGCTTCGTCATGATCCCGGTGACCCCGCCGACCACGGACGTGAACGTCCTCACGTACGCGCGGCCGCCGGCCTTCGCCGGGGCCATCAGCAGCCGGATGAACCGCCCGTCGAGGAAGGACCCGAGCCGCCGCGGCGCGTCGAGGAAGTCCAGGGCGGACCGGCTCGGCGGGGTGTCCACGACGACCAGGTCCCACGGGTGCGACCCGTCCCCGCCCGGCACGGACGCGGTCGCGCGCAGCTGCCCGAGCTTCTCCATCGCCATGTACTCGCTGGTGCCCGCGAACGACGAGGACATCGCCTCGTAGAACGGGTTCGCCATGATCTGCGCGGCCTTGTCGGGGGTGGCGTGCGCCTCCACCACCTCGTCGAAGGTGCGCTTCATGTCCAGCATCATCGCGTCGAGGCTGCCGCCGGCCGAGGTGTCGACCCCCGCCACCGGCCGGGGCGTGTTGTCCAGCGACTCCAGACCCATCGACTGCGCCAGCCGGCGGGCCGGGTCGATCGTCAGGACGACGACCCGCCGCCCGCGCTCGGCCGCCCGGACAGCCAGCGCCGCGGCGGTCGTGGTCTTGCCGACCCCGCCGGAGCCGCAGCACACGAGGATCGACGTGGCCCGGTCGTCGAGCAGGTCGTCCACGGCCAGCGCGTGCGAGCTGCGGGCGGTGCGGGTGCCCGTGCCCGGGGTGCCCGTGGGCCGGCTGCTCGGCGCGCTCACGCCATCCCCTGCTCGCACAGGGACTCCGCCAGCTCGTACAGGCCGCCGAGGTCCACCCCGCCGGACAGCAGCGGCAGCTCGTACAGCGGGGTGCCGAGCCCCTGCAGGGTGCCCCGCTCCTGCTGCTGCAGGGCGACCCGCTCGGCGTGCTCGGCGGCCTCGGTCAGCAGCCCGTCGACCATCCGGGTCCCCGGCTGCGACGCCTTCACCACGCCCGCCGCGACCAGCCCCTCGCGCACGCCGGCGGCGTCCAGCTCGCCGCGGCCGGCGGCCGCCAGGGCGTCCGCGGGCAGCAGCTCCTCACGCACCTGGTTGACGACGACGGCGCCGACCGGCAGACCCGCCCGCTCCAGCTCGGCGACGCCGTCGCAGGTCTCCTGCACCGGCATCTCCTCGAGCAGCGTGACGAGGTGGACGGCCGTCGCTGGGGAGCGCAGCACCCGCATGATCGAGTCCGCCTGGTTGCGGATCGGCCCCACCCGGGCGATCCCGGAGACCTCGGTGTTGACGTTGAGGAACCGCGTGATCCGGCCCGTCGGCGGCGCGTCGAGCACCACCGCGTCGTACACCGGCCGGCCGCGCTCGGTGCGCTTGACCGCCTCGTAGACCTTCCCCGTCAGCAGGACGTCGCGCAGGCCCGGTGCGACGGTCGTGGCGAAGTCGACCGCGCCGAGCTTGTCGAGGACCCGGCCCGCGCGCTTGCCGAGCGTGTAGAAGATCTCCAGGTACTCCATCAGCGCCGCGCGCGGCTCGACCGCCAGCGCGTACAGCTCGCCGCCGTCCGGCGCGACCGCCACCGACCGCTCCTCGTACGGCAGCGGCGGGACGTCGAACAGCCGGGCGATGCCCTGCCGGTCCTCCACCTCGCACAGCAGCGTGCGGCGTCCGTGGGAGGCCAGCGCGAGCGCCAGCGCCGCGGCGACCGTCGTCTTGCCCGTGCCGCCCTTGCCGGTCACCACGTGCAGCCGGACACCCTCGTACGGGGTGTCCGACAGGTCGGGACGGCGGCGGGACGGCGGCACGCTTGGAGCGTAGTGAGCGCCGCGGGCCGCTGCCCGTCGGAGCCGGTCGCCCACCGCGGCTAGGGTGGCGCGCATGACGAAGTGGGAGTACGCGACCGTCCCCCTGATCGTGCACGCGACCAAGCAGATCCTCGACCAGTGGGGCGAGGACGGCTGGGAGCTCGTGCAGGTCGTCCCCGGCCCCGACGGCTCCGGCCTCGTGGCCTACCTCAAGCGGCCGAGGGGCTGAGCGCGGTGAGCGAGACGAGCGGCCGCGTCGACGCCCGGCTGGCCGAGCTGGGCCTGGAGCTGCCGGAGGTCGCGGCGCCCGTCGCCGCGTACGTCCCGGCGGTGGCGTTCGGGGACCTGGTGATGACGTCGGGCCAGCTCCCGATGGTGTCCGGCAGCCTCGCCGAGACCGGCAAGGTCGGTGAGGGCGACGGGCTGGTCAGCCCCGAGCGCGCGAAGGAGCTCGCCGCGACGTGCGCCCTCAACGCCCTGGCGGCGGTCAAGGCGCAGGTCGGCGACCTCGACCGGGTCCGCGTCGTCAAGGTCGTCGGGTTCGTCGCCAGCGTCCCCGAGTTCACCGGTCAGCCGCAGGTGGTCAACGGCGCGTCGGAGCTGCTCGGCCAGGTCCTCGGCGAGGACGGCGTGCACGCCCGCAGCGCCGTCGGCGTCGCGGTCCTGCCGTTGGACGCCCCCGTCGAGGTGGAGATCACCGTCCAGGTGCGCTGACCTCGTCGCGGCCCAGCAGGCGCCGCGACAGCGCGTCGGAGAACGCCACCGAGGCGAGCTGGACGGCGAGGCGGCGCAGCTCCTCCTGCGCCTCCGGGTCGTCGGCCAGCGGCTCGAGGCAGCCCTCGACCAGGTCGGCCAGCTCGTCCCGGCAGGCGCGCCCGGCCCGCGAGGCGATCGCTCCCACCCGGGCGCAGGTGACGTAGTCGCCCCCGCGGGCGGCGATCGCGCTGGTCAGGCCCATCGCGACGGCGTTGCCGACGTACGCGCCGTCGCGGCGCTCCAGCAGCTCGGACTCGACGAGGACCTGCAGCGCCTCCGGCTGCTCGCGGCTGAAGCGGGCCATGTCCGCGCTGTCCACCGGGACGCTCCCGGTGCTGCCGAACCCCTGGGTCAGGTCCTCGCGGGCGAGCCGCGCGAGCTCCTCGTCGGCCGTGCCCCGGGCCACGAGGTCCGCGATGACGCGCAGCGTGAGCCCCTGGGCGGCCAGCGCCTGCACCAGCCGCAGCCGGGCGACGTGCTCGCGGCCGTAGAGCGACCGCCGCCCCGCCCGCTCGGGCGCCGGCAGCAGGCCGCGGGCCTGGTACGCCCGGACGTTGCGCACGGTCATCCCCGTCGCCCGGGCCAGCTCCTCCAGCGTGAGCGGGGGCTGCTCCCGGGCGTCGACCGTCGCGGCGGGGCCGTCCGGGAGCGGCGCGCGGCCGGTGCGTCGTGAGCCGTGGCTGTCCACCCTGCGCCTCTCTCGTCGTCCCACCCTGCTCGCCGAGCTGCCACCCGAGCTGCCACCCGAGCTGCCACCCGAGCTGCCACCCGAGCTGCCACCCGGGCGGTCCCCGGGTCGCGTCCCGACGGGTCCGGTGCCTGCGACGTTACCCGCCGGCGCCGGCACGGCACCTCGACGCCGCACACGTACGCTGCTCGGGTGATCAGGGAGTTCGCCATGAACCAGGCGCTCGGCGGACGGGCGGCCGCGTGGCTCGACGGCGCCGTCGGCCCCGGGCCCGCCCCGCGCCCGTCGTCCACGGTGCTGCTCGTCCGTGACGCGGACGCGCCCCGCGACGGCGTCGAGCTGTTCATGATGCGCCGGCAGCCGACGATGGCGTTCGCCGCCGGGATGCACGTGTTCCCCGGCGGAGGGGTCGACCCGCGGGACGCCGACCACGACGTGCCGTGGGCCGGGCCGGAGCCCGCGGAGTGGGCACGGCTGCTGGGTGCCTCGACCGACGAAGCCCGTGAGCTCGTGTGCGCCGCCGTCCGCGAGACGTTCGAGGAGTCCGGCGTGCTGCTCGCCGGACCGGACGGCGACCGGGTCGTGGACGACGTGTCCGACGACGGCTGGGAGGCGGACCGGCAGGCGCTGCTCAGCCGCGACGTCGCCCTCTCCGAGCTGCTCGCCCGCCGCCGCCTGGTCCTGCGCAGCGACCTGCTGCGGCCGTGGGCGCACTGGGTCACCCCGGAGTTCGAGCCGCGTCGCTACGACACCCGGTTCTTCCTGGCCGCCGTCCCCCGCGGGCAGCGGGCCCGGCACGTCGAGGGGGGGGAGGCGACCGAGTCCGGCTGGTGGCCCGCCCGGGACGTGCTGTCCGGTCACGCCGACGGGCGCGTGGTCCTGCTGCCGCCGACCCTCGTCGGGGTCGAGGACGTCGCCGCGGCGTCGTCCGTCGCGGAGCTGCTGGCGGCCCGCAGGCAGGTGCGTCCCGTCCTGCCGTGGATCGAGCGGGCCGACGGGGTGGGCGACGGCACGGCGGTGGGCGGCACGGCGGTGGGCGGCACGGCGGCTGACGACGGCACGGTGGTCGCCCGGCTGCTGGCGGACCTGCCGTGAGCGGCCCGTCGCTCGGGGGCGGCCCCTGGCCCACGTCCTGGTCGACGCGCCTGGTCGGCTCGTGGGCGCACTGCGTGCTCGCGCCGAACCCCGGCCCGATGACGCTCGACGGCACGAACACGTGGGTCCTGCACGAGCCGGGCACCCCCGACGCCGTGGTCGTCGACCCCGGGCCGGAGCACGCCGGGCACCAGGGTGCCGTGCTGGACGCCGTCCGGGCCCGCGGCGCCCGCGTGCGGCAGGTGCTGCTCACCCACGGGCACGCCGACCACTCCGAGGGCGCGGCGTCGTTCGCTCAGCGCGCCGGCGCCGACGGCGTGCGGGCCCTCGACCCGCGTCACCGGCTGGGCTCGGAGGGACTGGCCGACGGTGACGTCGTCCCGGTCGGCGGGGGCGAGCTGCACGTCGTGGCCACGCCGGGCCACACGTCGGACTCGCTGTCCTTCCGGCTGGTCGGCCCGCCGGAGGTGCCGGCCGCCCTGCTCACCGGCGACACCGTCCTGGGTCGCGGGACGACGGTCGTCGCGCACCCCGACGGCCGCCTCGGGCCGTACCTGGACTCGCTGCGCCGGCTGCGCGACCTCGCCTCGTCGGCGGGGGCGACGGCCGTCTGGCCGGGGCACGGTCCCGTGCTGGACGACGCGCTCGCCGCGGTCGAGGGCTACCTCGCCCACCGCGAGCAGCGGCTCGAGCAGGTGCGCGACGCCGTCGACGCGGGCTGCGTGACGCCGCGCGCCGTCGTCGAGCGGGTGTACGCCGACGTCGACCCGGTGCTGTGGCCGGCGGCGGAGCTCAGCGTCCGGGCCCAGCTGGAGTACCTCGGCGTCTGAACCCGCACCTTTCCACCGACGTGCGGTCCCGGACGGCCGGAAACCCGCACCTTTCCACCAAGGTGCGGGTCCAGGCGCGCCGGATGGCGCACCTTTCCACCAAGGTGCGGGTCCAGGGGCGCCGGATGGCGCACCTTTCCACCAACGTGCGGGTCCGGGGGTGCCGGATGGGGCACCTTTCCACCAACGTGCGGTTCTGGACGGTCAGGAGACCGCACCTTTCCACCAACGTGCGGTCCCGGACGGTCAGGAGACCGCACCTTTCCACCAACGTGCGGGTCGAGGGGCCTCGGCGGCCGGGTCAGCGGGCGCGGCGGTGCAGGCGCTCGACGTCCAGCAGGACGACGGCGCGCGCCTCGAGCCGCAGCCAGCCGCGGGAGGCGAAGTCGGCCAGGGCCTTGTTCACCGTCTCCCGGGAGGCGCCGACGAGCTGGGCGAGCTCCTCCTGCGTCAGCTCGTGCGCGACGAGGACGCCCTGGTCGGTCTGCCGGCCGAACCGGCGGGACAGGTCCAGCAGCGCCTTCGCGACCCGGCCCGGCACGTCGGAGAAGACGAGGTCGGCCAGGTTCTCGTTGGTGCGCCGCAGCCGCTGGGTGAGCGCCTGGAGGAGGTGCTTGGCGACCTCGGGGCGGCCGGTCAGCCACGTCTGCAGGTCGGCGTTGCCGAGCCCGACGAGCCGGACGTCGGACACCGCGGTGGCGGTCATCGTCCGAGGGCCCGGGTCGAACAGCGACAGCTCGCCGAACATCTCGCCGGGACCGAGGACGGCGACGAGGTTCTCCCGGCCGTCGGGTGCGGTGCGACCGAGCTTGATCTTGCCGCTGGTGATGACGTAGAGCCGGTCACCGGGCTCGCCCTCGTGGAAGAGCACGTCGCCGCGGCCGATGGTGACCTCCTCCATGGAGGCCAGCAGGGCGGACGCGGCGTCGTCGTCCAGGGCGGCGAACAGGGGTGCGCGACGCACGACCTCGTCGTCCACGTCTCCTCCTCGTGACGGGGCCCGCGACGGGCCGGAGCAGCATCGACCGGGCCGCCGTGCGGCGACCGCCGGGGGCAGTCTGCCACTGCCGGGCGCTCGACCCGAGCCCGTCCGCCCTGCGGTACCCCGTCGGGGTGCACGTCCGCGGCCACGGGGCGGTCGTCGGGGCCGCTGGTTAGGCTTCCCGCGTGGTCGACAGCAACGGTGCCCCCCGTCCCCGGCGGCGCGCGCCGCGCCGTCCGGAGACCGTGATCGGGCTCAAGCGCCGCGCCCGCCGGATGCACCGCGAGCTGGCGGGGCGCTACCCGGACGCCCACTGCGAGCTCGACTTCCGCACCCCGCTGGAGCTGCTCGTCGCGACCATCCTGTCGGCCCAGAGCACGGACGTGCGGGTCAACCTCGTCACCCCGGCGCTGTTCGAGCGCTACCCGGACGCCGCCGCGTACGCCGCCGCCGACCGGGCCGAGCTCGAGGAGCTGATCCGGTCCACCGGGTTCTTCCGCGCCAAGTCCGACGCCCTGATGAAGCTGGGTGCGCGGCTCGTCGAGGAGTTCGGCGGGCAGGTGCCCGGCCGGTTGCAGGACCTCGTCACGCTGCCCGGCGTCGGGCGCAAGACCGCCAACGTCGTGCTCGGCAACGCCTTCGGCGTCCCCGGGATCACCGTCGACACCCACTTCGGCCGGCTCGTCCGACGGTTCGGGTGGACCGACGAGGAGGACCCGGTGAAGGTGGAGCACGCCGTCGGCGAGCTGTTCGACAAGCGCGACTGGACGATGCTGTCGCACCGCGTGATCTTCCACGGGCGGCGCACCTGCCACGCGCGCAAGCCGGCGTGCGGTGCCTGCCCGGTGGCCTCGGACTGCCCCTCCTACGGCGTCGGCGAGACGGACCCGGCCAGGGCGGCCCGGCTGCTGAGGTTCGAGCTGGCGCCCGCCGCCACGCGAGCCGACGGCGCGGACGTCGCCGCGGCGGCCTCACCGTGAGCAGCGGACCCGGTGGGCGGGACGGGCACCTGCCGTCGTGGATGCGACAGGTCGCGGACGTCGTCCCGCGGGTCCGGATGGAGGACCTCACCCGGATGCGCCCACCGGCGGGCGCGACGACCCGGCCCGCGGCCGTCCTGATGCAGTTCAGCGGCACCGACGCCTCCGACGCCGACGTGCTGCTCATCGAGCGCGCGTCGACCCTGCGGTCCCACCCCGGCCAGGCCGCCTTCCCGGGCGGCGCCGTCGACCCGGGCGACGACGGGCCGGTCGGTGCGGCGCTGCGCGAGGCGCACGAGGAGACCGGGCTGCCGCCGGACGGAGTCCGGGTCGTCGGCACGCTGCCGGCCCTGTGGCTGCCGCCGTCGGGCTTCGAGGTCACGCCGGTCGTGGGCTGGATGCCCGAGCCCGCGCCGGTGCGGGTCAACGACGTCGGCGAGGTCGCCCGTGTCCAGTGGCTGCGGCTCGAGGCGCTGCTGGACCCGCGGCACCGGTTCACCACCCGCCACCCGAGCGGGTACGTGGGTCCCGCCTTCGACGTGGACGGGCTGTTCGTCTGGGGTTTCACCGCCGGTCTGCTGTCGCGGCTGCTGGACGCAGCGGGCCTGACCGTCCCCTGGGACACCGCGCGCGTCGAGCCGCTGCCGGAGCGCTACGCCCGTCCGGACCGGCCCGGTGCGCCTCGACCGACCGGTTCCGGGGTGGGTGCCGCCGAGGGGTACGCCGACGGGGCGGGCGCGTCGGCCGCGGGGGGAGGGTCCGAGGACGAGACGGGCGTGGAGCCGTGAGCGGCGCCCTGCTGCTCGACGCCGTCCTCGTCCTGACCCTCGTCGCCTACGCCGTCACCGGCGCCCGGCACGGCCTGGTGCACGGCCTGCTGTCCCTCGGCGGCTTCGTCGTCGGCGGCCTCGTCGGCATCCGGCTGCTCCCGGTCGTGGTGGAGAACGTGTGGGACGGCGAGCCAGGGTCCGTGCTGGCTCCCGGGACGGGCCGCGTCGTCGTGGTGGTGATCGGCGTCCTGGTCCTGGCGTGGGCCGGCCAGCTGCTCGGCTCGCTGCTCGGCCGGGCCGTCCGCGACCGGCTGACGTGGGCACCCGCGCAGGTGGTCGACCGTGCGCTCGGCGCCGTCGCCGCCGTGGTGGCGGTGGCCCTCCTGTCCTGGTTCGTCGCCGGGGCGCTGCGCGCCAGCCCCGCCCCGTCGCTGTCGCGGGCGGTCGCCGAGTCGCGGGTCGTGCAGGCCCTCGACCGGGTCGTCCCGCCCGGCACCGGGGGGTTGGCCGGGGACCTGCGGGCGCTGCTGGAGTCCAGCGGGTTCCCCCGCGTGTTCGACCGGATCGGCCCGGAGATCATCCTGCCGGTCGACCCACCGGACCCCACGGCGGCGGCCGGGCCCGCCGGCGTCGCCGCGGGCGGCGTCGTCAAGGTCACCGGGATCGCCGACAGCTGCGCCCGCGGCCAGGAGGGCACCGGGTTCGTCGTCGCGGACGAACGGGTCGTCACCAACGCCCACGTCGTCGCGGGGGTCGAGGAGCCGGCCGTGCAGGTCACGGGCGAGGGCCGGCGGTGGCCGGCGCGGGTCGTCGTGATGGACGCGGACCGGGACCTGGCCGTGCTGGCCGTCGACGGCCTGCCCACCGCGCCGCTGCCGCTCGGCGAGGACCTGGAGCGGGGGGACGCCGCCGTGGTCGCGGGGTTCCCGCTGGACGGGCCGTACACGGCCGAGGCGGCGCGCGTGCGGCAGGTGCTCACCGCCCGGGGGGAGGACATCTACGGCAACCCCGGCGTGGAGCGTCGCGTGTACTCGCTGCACGCGCGGGTCGAGCCGGGCAACTCCGGGGGGCCCCTGCTGGACGCCGCGGGGCGGGTCGTGGGCGTCGTGTTCGCCAAGTCCCTGGACGACCCGAGCACGGGGTACGCCCTGACGCTCGCCGAGTCGGCCCCGGTGCTGTCGGCCGCGGCGACGGCGGAGCAGCCGGTGGACGTGGGGGCCTGCACCGTCGGCTGACGGTCCGGCTGACGCGTCGGCCGACGGTGCAGGTGGGGACGTGCCCGCGTTCCTGCTCGGTCAGCCGGTGACCGAGTTGAGCATCGTCAGGTAGCCGCGCGAGTAGCCGGCGGCGTTCGGGTGGAACGTCTCGACCAGCCCGTTGTAGATCGGGCCGTTCACCCAGGGCGACCACCCGCAGGCACCGTGCCCGGCGAACGTCTGCCGGGCGTCGACGTACGTGGCCCCGGCCGCGGCGGCGCGGTCGGCGATGATCCCGGCGAGCTCGTCGGCGCCGCGGTTCAGCGCCGCCCGCTTGGTGCTGCTCAGGCACCAGCCCCGCTGCTCGACCAGGCGCGGGTAGCCGAGGACGACGAGGCGGGCCCCCGGCGCGCGCGCGGCGACCGACGCGTACGTGCGGTCGAGCTTGCCGGGCAGCTCGGTGCGCGCCCGGACCGCCGCGCGGTCGACGGCGTCGGTGCAGCTGCGATCCGACCCGAGGATGCAGGTGAGCACGACGTCGAAGAACCCGACGTCGTTGCCGCCGATGGTGATGGTCACCAGGTCGGTCTCCGGGCGCAGCGCGTCGAGCTGGGGCCCGAGGTCGTCGGTGGTGGCGCCCCCGCACGCGACGAAGGCGAACGAGGACACGGCGTGGGTGTCCGCCCACAGCTGGGCGTAGCTGCGGGAGCTGCGGTAGCACGAGCCGCTCTGGTACGGCGGGGCCCCGGTCCCCGAGGAGTAGGAGTCGCCGAGGGCGACGTAGTCGACGGGTTCGGCGGCCTGCGCCGGTGCGGCTGCGAGGGAGACGGCGGCCGCGACGGCGGCCAGGACGAACGCGAGACGACGCTGTCTGCGCATGGTGTGCCTTCCGACGGTCGGGCGGGCCCGACGGTTCGCCCGCGGGACCCACGGGCCGGGTGTCCGGAGGCTAGGAAGGCGTTGCGAGACAAGGAAGGGGGTCGTCGTCTCACACGCCGGTGGCGCCCGGGTGGAACAGGCCGTCGAGGACGACGTCCACGAGCCGCTGGCCGGCCGGGTCGGGATGCGGTGCGGCGGGACGCGAGTGCAGCATCTCCAGCACCACCAGCACGACGTCGGGAGCGACGTCCGGTCGCAGCTGCCCCGCGGACTGGGCCGCGCGGAACGCGGGCGCCAGCAGCGTCACGAGCAGCCGTTCGTGCCGTCGCTGCTCGGACTCGGGCATCTCGCGCAGCAGGCAGAACAGCGAGCGCATCGTCAGGCTCGTCGACAGCGTCGCGCGCAGAACGTCCCGCAGCGGAGGCGCCGGCTGCGAGCGCAGGGCCCGTTCGAGCCGGCCGAGGGCGCGGGTCGCGACGGCGGCCGCCAGGGCGTGCCGGTGGGGGAAGTAGCGGTAGACGGTGGCCCGGCCGACACCGGCGCAGCGCGCGACCTCGTGCAGCGGGGGCGGGGTCGGGCGGGCGGCGAAGAGCTGGTCGGCGACCCGCAGGATCGTCTCCCTGGTCCGCAGCCCGTCCTCCTGCCGGGTCACGTCCCGGATCGTGACACGCGTCACATGCTCCGGCAAGCAGCGGGGACGTGACGTCAGGTGGTGACGTCAGGCTGTGACGTCGTCCAGCCAGTCCAGCAGGACCGCGGTCAGCCGCTCGGGGGCCTCCTCCGCGGGGTAGTGCCCCACGCCGTCCAGGAGCTCCCACCGGTACGGCCCGGCCACCCACCGCGAGGACGTCCTCGCCCGACCGGGCAGCGTGCAGCGGTCCGCGCTCCCGTGCACCTGCAGGACGGGCACGCCCACCCGCCGGCGGACCGCCGAGACGAACCGGCGGCCGTCCCGGCGGGGCAGGGAGCGCACCCCCCAGCGGTAGTACTCCAGGCTGCTGTGGGCGACCGACGGCACCCGCATCGCGTCGGCGTACAGCGAGGACTCGTGCGCCGACGGCCACCCGGGTCCGGCCCACCGGCCCAGCAGCTCCGGCACCGTCGCCGGGTCCTGCAGCCGCCGTTCGGGCAGCACGGGCACCTGGAAGCCCAGGACGTACGACAGCGACGGCACCTGCCGTGGGTCCGCGGCCGCCCGGTACGTCTGCAGCGGGTGGGCGGCGGACACCGCGGCGACGGCCCGGACCGTGCGCGGCTGCAGGGCGGGGCACGACCAGGCGATCCAGCCCCCCAGGTCGTGGCCGACCAGGACGGCGTCACGCTCGCCGAGGCTGCGGACGACGCCGGCGACGTCCGCGGCCGACGTCATCGTGTCGTAGCCGCGCGGCGGCTTGTCGGAGGCGCCGAAGCCGCGCAGGTCCATCGCGGCGACGCGGTAGCCGGCCCCGGCCAGGTCGCGCAGCTGGTGCCGCCACGCCCACCACATCTGCGGGAAGCCGTGCAGGAGCAGGACGAGTGGCGCGCCGTCACGCGCCGTCCCCTCGTGCGGTTCGGCGACGGCGACGTGGAAGCGCGCGCCGTTGGCCGCGACGAAGCGGTGCTGCCAGGGCCCGTCGAGCAGGACGGCGGAGGAGTCGACGGCGGCGCGGCGGGTGCGGCTCAGCGCCACACCCCCGCGGGGTGGCACCGGGCGGCGGGGTGCGCGGTGTGGGGGGTGGTCACTGCGCGCCGGTGCGGGCCACGGACGCCTCGACCGGGCCCTGGCCCTTGAGCGCGGCGACGGTGTCCTTGCTCGTGGCGATGGTCCGCTCCGGCGGGTTGATCTTCGTGAGCTGCTTCTTGCCGACGAGCGCGAGCACACCCGCGACGACGACGAGCACCGCGAAGACGATGAGGAACGCCAGCCACTCGTCGAGGCCTGCGGCCACCAGGCCGTAGGCGCCGGCGAAGCACAGGATGAAGAAGGCCACGACGCCGAGGAAGGCGGCACCGGCGAGCAGGCCCGCGCCCGCGCCGCCCTTCGTCACGTCGCGCTTCAGCTCGGACTTGGCGAGCGCGATCTCGTGGCGCACCAGCGCGGTGAGGTCCTGCTGGATGTCCGCGACGAGCTGCCCGATCGTGCGTTCCGTCATGAGGGGCTCCTCTTCGGTGGGGGTCGGCCCGACCCTCGGCAGCCTACGGCTGATCGTCGTCCTCGGCGTCCCGACGGCCGGCGCCCAGCCGGCCGCTCGCGGCGAGGTCGTCGCGGGCGAGCACCGAGTCGTCGGACTCGCCGGCGCGGTGCGCGGCGCGACCGATCATGTGCGCCCCCACGGGGGCGGTGAGCACCTGGAACGCCGCCACCAGCACCAGCGTCGCGGTGAGCCCGGGGTGCCTGGTGGTGGCGGCCACCCCGGCGAGCACGAGCAGCAGCCCGAGCACGGCGGGCTTGGTCTGCGCGTGCATGCGCGTCAGCACGTCGGGGAAGCGCAGCACGCCGACACCGGCCAGCAGGGTCAGGCCCACCCCGAGCAGCAGCAGGGCGGCGCCGACGACGTCCAGGACGGTGTCCATCAGCCCTCCCGGCGCTCGATGAAACGGGCCACCGCGACGGTGCCCACGAACGCCAGCAGCGACACCACGACGAGGATCCCGCCGAACCGCGGGGTGTCCAGCCGCGCGATCTCGATGGCGACGCCGGCGACGACGACGAGCAGCAGCGTGTCGAGGGCGACGATGCGGTCGCTCGCGGTGGGGCCCTTGAGCAGCCGCAGCAGGATCGCCAGGCCCGCGAGGGTCAGACCCAGCTGGCTGATGACGTAGACCGTGGTCACGCGTCCTCCTCGGGTCCGGGGGCGGCGTCACCGGGCCGCACCGTGTCGCCCGTACCGGCTCCCGGCTGGGCGTCCAGGTCGACGCGCAGCACCGCGGCGGCGCGGCGCTCGAGCTGCCGCGTCGTGGCCACGACCTCCTCGACGTCGTCGCCCTCGAGGTGCAGCAGGTGGATCCAGAGCCGGCCGGTCCCGGCGTCCACCTCCAGGGTGAGCGTGCCCGGGGTCAGGGTGATCGTGTTGGCCACCAGCGACAGCAGGCCCGGGTCCCGCCCGGCGAGGGGCACCTCGACGACCGCGGGGCGCAGCCGGTCGACGGGCCAGAAGACCTGCCGTGCGACCTCGAGCGTCGCGACCCACAGGTCCCGGGCGAACAGCACCGCGTACACGGCCAGCGCCGGGAGGGAGACGCGCCGCCGGGGGGCCCGGCGCTCCGGCAGCCGCACCGCCCACAGCAGCAGGACGGCGACGGCGACCCCGCCGAGGACGTTCCCGACGGACAGGTCCCCCCACAGCGCCAGCCACACGGCTGTGATCCACAGGACCATGCCGAGATGCTGGCCCGTGCGCCGCGACGACGTCCTGCCCTGCGACCCGTGGCCCGACGTGCTCACCGCGCTCACCCGCCCAGCACCGCGGTCACGTACGGCTGCACCGCGACCAGGTCGGTCGCGGCCCGCGCGCACAGGGCGTACAGCGGCCCGCCGAGGACGGGGATGGCCAGGCCGACCCCGACGACGGCGGCGGTGGCACCGGTCATCAGCGGCGGCACGGTCCGGACGCCGACCCGCAGGTCGTCGGTGACGTCCTCGTCCGGGACAGCGCGGCTGGGGGTGCCCCAGAACGCCGAACCCCACACCACCGCCATCGCGTAGACGGTCAGGAGGCTGACCCCGATCGCGACGGCGACGATCGCCCACGACCCGACGGCCGTCCCGGCCTCGACGAGGGCGACCTTGCCGAGGAAGCCGGAGAACGGCGGGAAGCCCGCGAGGGACAGCGCGGGCAGGGCGAACAGCGCCGCGATCATCGGCGAGCTGCGCGCCAGGCCGCTGATCCGGTTGAGCTCACCGGTCCCGGTGCGGCGCTCGACGAGCCCCTCCACGCAGAAGAGGGTGGTCTGGATGACGATGTGGTGGACGACGTAGAAGACCGCACCGGCCACGCCCGCGACCGTGAAGAACCCCAGGCCCATCACCATGAAGCCGATGTGGCTGACGATCGTGAAGGACAGCACCCGCTTGATCTCGTTCTGCGCGATCGCGCCGAGGATGCCGAAGAGCAACGTCGCGCCGGCGAGGGCGAGCAGCACCGGGCCGACGACGTCGTGGTCGTCGGGGAACAGCAGCGTCTGGGTGCGGATGATCGCGTAGACGCCGACCTTGGTGAGCAGCCCGGCGAAGACCGCGGTGACCGGCGCGGGGGCGACCGGGTAGGAGTCGGGCAGCCAGAAGTACAGCGGGAACAGCGCGGCCTTCACACCGAAGACCACGAGCATCAGCAGCGCGAGCGCGAGGCGCAGGCCGTCCGGCAGCTCGGCGAGCGCGCCGCTGAGGTCGGCCATGTTCACGGTGCCGGTCGCGGCGTAGACCAGGCCGACGGTGACGACGAACAGGGCCGACGCGAGCAGCGACACGACGATGTACGTCATCGCCGAGCGCACGCCCTTCGGCCCCGCCTGCAACGTGATGAGCACGTAGCTGGCGGTCAGCATCACCTCGAACGCGACGAACAGGTTGAACAGGTCGCCGGTGAGGAAGGCGAAGCACACGCCGGAGGCCAGCACGAGGTACGCCGGGTAGAACACGAACCGGACCCGGGCGCGGTCGGCCTGACGGCCCTCGGCGACGCCCTGGCCGATCGAGTAGGCCAGCACGACGAGCAGGACGACGACGGACACCAGGACCAGCAGGGCGGCGAGCCGGTCGGCGACCAGCGTGATGCCGTACGGCGCCGCCCACGCCCCGGCCTGGACGGCGATCGGGCCGTCCGCGTCGGCGCGCAGCAGCACCAGGACCCCGTTGAGCCCGAGCAGCGTCAGCGTCGCGAAGGCCACGGTCCGCTGGGCGACCGGGTGCCGCACGAGGATCGCCACCGCGGCGGCCAGCATCGGCGCCACCACCGGCAGCGCCACCGCGGCACCGGCGGGCAGCGCGCGGGCGAGGTCGAGCAGGGTCTCGTGCGGGTTCACGCGCGTTCACCCCGCTCCGCGGCCTCGGCGATCCGGCGGTCCTCCACGTCGTCCTGGACGACGTCGTCGTGGGTGAGCACCCAGCTGCGGTACGCCAGGGCGAGCAGCAGCGCGCTGACGGCGAACGCGATGACGATCGCGGTGAGCGCCATCGCCTGCGGCAGCGGGTCGGCGACCCCGCCCTCGGGCAGGGTGCCGTCGAGGTCGACGAACGGCACCAGGCCGACGTGGCCGCCGGCGACCAGCAGCAGCAGGTTCGCCGCGTGGGTGAGCAGCGTCAGGCCGATGAGGATGCGGGTGAGCGACCGCTGCATGAGCAGGTAGGTGCCGGTCGCGAACACCACGCCGATCACCACCGCCATCACCAGGGTCGGGCCGCTGGCGGCGAGGACGCCGCCCGTCCCGTCGACGTCGACCGGCGCGGTCACCAGGGTCACGGGCGCGGCGCTCACCGGGCGTCCTCCTCGGGCTCGATCTCACCGATCGCGGCGTCCTCACGCGACCCCAGCGTGTCCAGCAGCAGCAGGACGAGGCCGACGACGATGAGGAAGACGCCGGTGTCGAAGGCCAGGACGCTCGTCAGGGGCAGGGTCCCGACCACCGGCAGGTCCAGCGGTGCGTACCCGCTCTCGAGCACCTGCCCGCCGGCGAACCACGGGACCACGGCCGTGCCGGCGGCCACCACCAGCCCGGTGCCGAGCACGGTCGTCGGCGCCACCCGCAGCCGGCCGATGCCGTTCTCGCCGCCGACGAGGTAGCGCAGCACGAACGCCGTCCCCGCGACGAGGCCGCCGATGAACCCGCCGCCGGGGGCGTTGTGCCCGGCGAACAGGAAGAACAGGGCGGTGGCGGCGATGGCGTGGAACACCAGCCGCAGCGCGGTCTGCAGGACGACGGACTCGCGCAGCCGCGGGGTCCCGGCGGGGGACGCGCTCACGACGACCTCCCGTCCTGCGACCGGCCGCGGGTCGGTACCGGCTCGTCGGCCCGGTCCTGGACGCGGTCCTGGCCGCGGTCCTCGGTGCCGTCGGCGTGGTCCTCGGCCGGCGCGGTCGGGCGTGGGGCCCGGACGGTGAGGACGAGCGCCGCGATGCCGAGCGCCGCGGTCAGGACGACGGTCACCTCACCGAGGGTGTCCAGGCCGCGGAAGTCCACGAGGATGACGTTGACGACGTTCTTGCCGTGGCCCTCGGGGTAGGAGCGGGCGACGAGCTCCTCGGCCACGCTGGGGCGGGTGCGGGCGCTCGCCGCCACGAGCGTGAAGACGGTGACGACGGCGCCCGCCGCGACGGCGACGAGGGCGCGCAGCACCTGCGGTCGGCGCCGCGGGGTCGGCGCGAACCGCTTCGGGAGCAGCCGCAGCACGAGCAGGAAGATGACGACCGACAGCGTCTCGACGAGGAACTGGGTCAGGGCCAGGTCCGCCCCGCCCTGCAGCACGTACAGCAGCGCGACGCCGTAGCCGACCGCCCCGACGAGCAGCACGGCCGGCAGGCGGGAGCGCGTGAACGCGGCCCCGACCGCGGCGACGGCGACGAGGATCGCGATGCCGGCCTGCGCCGGGACGTCGTACAGCCGCAGGCCGCTGACGTCGGCGCCGCGCAGCAGCAGCGCCGAGGCCGGCAGCGCCGCGGCGGTCGCGCTGATCACGCCGAGGTACACCGGCAGGGAGCCGGTCTGCGTGCGGCCGGTGACGGCGTCCGCGGTCGTCTCGACCCCGTCGACGGCCCGGCGGTACCCCAGGTCGGCGTCCAGCGCGGCGGGCAGCCAGCGGCCGACGGCGTCCTGGGCGCGGGTCACGGCGCGGCGGGCGAGGAACACGGCGACACCGGCGGCCAGGGCCGTGAGCGAGAGCAGCAGCGCCGTGTTGACCCCGTGCCACAGCGCCAGCCCGGCACCCTCGGACGCGTCCGCCGGGTCCTCCAGGTACGGCGCCGACACCTGCGCCACGAGCGGGTCGACGAGCTGCGGCGCGACCCCCAGCACGACGCTGAGCAGGGCCAGCGCCGCGACGGGGACGACCAGCCCCGCCGAGGGCGCCGGGACGTCGGCGCCGACCGGACGGGCGCCCCGCGGCAGCGCGTCGGGGTCCCCGGCGGGCAGGTCCTTCGTGCCGAAGGCGCCCCACCAGAACCGCAGCGCGTACCCGAGCGTCAGCGCGCTGCCGACCGCCAGGCCCGCGACGACGAGGAGGGGGAACGCGCCGTCCTCGTACAGGACGGCCGCGTACACCTCCTCCTTGGCGATGAAGCCGAGCAGGAGGGGCACGCCGCCCATCGACAGCGCGGCGACCCCGGCGGCCCCGGCGAGCACCGGCATCCGGCGCGCGAGCCCGGTCAGCTCACGCAGGTCGCGCGAGTGGGCCTGGTGGTCGACGGCGCCCAGCGTGAGGAAGAGGGCTGCCTTCGCGAAGCCGTGGGCGAGCAGGAGCGTGCCCGTCGCCACCGCGGACTCGTGCGTGCCCCAGCCGGCGACGGCGGTGAGGAAGCCGAGCTGGCTGACGGTCGAGAACGCCAGCAGCCGCTTGAGGTCGTGCTGGCGCAGGGCCCGCCAGCCGCCGACGAGCATGGTGGCGACGCCGACGACCGCGACGACGGGCCGCCACCACTCGACGTCCGCGGCGACCGGCGACAGCCGCGCGACCAGGTAGATGCCGGCCTTCACCATCGCCGCGGCGTGCAGGTACGCGCTGACGGGGGTGGGGGCGGCCATCGCGGCCGGCAGCCAGGGGTGGAACGGCACCTGCGCGGACTTGGAGAAGGCGCCGACGAGGACGAGCACCAGCGCCGCGGGGACGGTCGCGCCACTCGGCGGGTCCGCGACGATCTCCGAGATCCGGGTCGTGCCCGCGGCCTGCGACAGCAGGATCAGCCCGACCAGCATCGTCAGGCCGCCGAGGGTGGTCACGAGCAGCGCCTGCATGGCGGACCGGCGGCTCGCAGCGTCCTCGTCGCTGAGCCCGACGAGCAGGTAGGAGGTGACGGTCGTCAGCTCCCAGAAGACGTACAGCAGGATGACGTCGTCGGCGAGCACCAGCCCGAACATCGCCCCGGCGAACCCGGTGAGGGTGGCGACGAAGCGCACCAGCTGCGGCCCGCGCTCGGCGTACCAGGCGCAGTAGGTGAAGATCAGCAGACCGACGCCGCTGACGAGGACGAGCATGAGCAGCGACAGCGCGTCCAGGCGCAGGGCCAGCGACAGGTCCATCCCGGGCACCCACGGGACGGTCGTCTCCCACGCGCCGCCGTCCAGGACGGTCGGCGCCGCGGCGACCGCGAGGACGACACCGGCCAGCGGGGCCAGCGCTGCGACGAGGAAGGCGCGGGGGCCGACGGTGCGTGCGAGCCGGCCTGCGAGCGCGGCGAGGGCCACGTGCAGGAGCAGGACGACGAGCACGCGCGGCTCCCTCCTTCGGCCGGGTCGGGTCAGGACGAGGGGTGCCGCCGCGACCGGGGTCGTCGACGGCACCTGCCGACCAGACTTCCCGGCGCGCCGGTCCGAACCCTACCGGGCGTGACGCCGTCCCTCCTGTCGGTGTCCGGCTCGCGGGCACCTTCGCCTGACGACGGGCCCGACGCGCGGAAGTGCATGATCACCACCCGGTGGCGGTGATCATGCACTTCCGCGCGTGCGGGGCGGCGGTCAGCCCTCGTCGGTCGAGGCGGGCTTGTCCAGACCCGTGCGGATCAGGTCCATCACGGTGTTGTCGGCCAGCGTGGTGACGTCCCCGACCTCGCGATGCTCGGCGACGTCCTTGAGCAGCCGGCGCATGATCTTGCCGGAGCGCGTCTTCGGCAGCTCGGGGACGACCATGATCTGCCGCGGCTTGGCGATCGGGCCGATCTCCTTGCCGACGTGGTCGCGCAGCTCCTTGACGATGTCGTCGCCCTCCTCCGCGCCGCCGCGCAGGATGACGAACGCGCACACCGCCTGGCCGGTGGTCTCGTCGGCCGCGCCCACGACGGCCGCCTCCGCGACCTTGGGGTGCGACACCAGCGCCGACTCGATCTCCGTCGTGGACAGCCGGTGGCCGGAGACGTTCATGACGTCGTCGACCCGGCCTAGCAGCCAGATGTCGCCGTCCTCGTCCTTCTTGGCGCCGTCCCCGGCGAAGTAGACGTTCTCGAACCGCGACCAGTACGTCTCCCGGTACCGCTCGGGGTCGCCCCAGATGCCACGCAGCATCGACGGCCACGGCTCGCTGAGGACGAGGTACCCGCCGCCGCCGTCCGGCACCGGCTTGGCCTCGTCGTCCACGACGTCGGCGACGATCCCGGGCAGCGGCACCTGCGCCGACCCCGGCTTGGCCGCGGTGACACCGGGCAGCGGGCTGATCATGATCGCGCCGGTCTCGGTCTGCCACCACGTGTCGACGACGGGGGTGCGGTCGCCGCCGATGACGCGGCGGTACCAGACCCACGCCTCGGGGTTGATCGGCTCGCCGACGCTGCCGAGGACCCGCAGGCTCGACAGGTCGTGCTTGCCCGGCAGGTCCTCGCCCCACTTCATGAAGGTCCGGATCGCCGTGGGCGCGGTGTAGAGGATGGTCACGCCGTACCGGGCGACGACCTCCCACCAGCGGTCCTTGCCGGGGGTGTCCGGCGTCCCCTCGTACATCACCTGCGTGGCGCCGTTGGCGAGCGGGCCGTACACGACGTAGCTGTGCCCGGTGACCCAGCCGATGTCGGCGGTGCACCAGTAGACGTCCGTCTCCGGCTTGAGGTCGAAGACGTTCCTGTGCGTGTACGCGCACTGCGTCAGGTAGCCGCCGCTGGTGTGCAGGATGCCCTTCGGCTTACCGGTGGTGCCGGAGGTGTAGAGGATGAACAGCGGGTGCTCGGCGTCGTGCGGCTGCGCCTCGTGCTCCTCGCTGGCCGCGTCCACGACGTCGTGCCACCACACGTCGCGGCCGTCGGTCCACTCGACGTCCTGCTCGGTGCGGCGGACGACGAGGACGTGCTCGACGCTGTCGGCGCCCTTCGCGAGGGCCGCGTCCACGGCCGGCTTGAGCGCGGACGGCGCCCCCCGGCGGTACCCGCCGTCGGCGGTGACGACGACCTTGGCCTCCGCGTCGTTGATGCGGCTGTTCAGGGCGTCGGCGCTGAACCCGCCGAACACCACGCTGTGCGGGGCGCCGATCCGGGCGCACGCCAGCATCGTGATCGCGGCCTCGGGGATCATCGGCAGGTAGATCGCGACGCGGTCGCCCGTGCGGACGCCGAGCTGCTCGAGGGCGTTGGCGGCCTTCTTCACCTCGGTGGTCAGCTGCGCGTAGGTGTACGAGCGGCGGTCGCCGGGCTCGCCCTCGAAGTGGATGGCGACGCGGTCGCCGCGGCCGGCCTCGACGTGCCGGTCCAGGCAGTTCCAGGCGACGTTGAGCTGCCCCCCGACGAACCACTTCGCGAACGGGGCCTCGCTCCAGTCGAGCGTCTCGGAGAAGTCGGTGGACCAGGTGACCAGCTCACGCGCCTGCTTCGCCCAGAAGGCCAGCCGGTCCGCCGCGGCCTCGTCGTACAGGTCGGCCGTCGCGACGGCCTGGCGGGCGAAGTCCTCGCTCGGGGGGAAGCGCCGCTCCTCGTGCAGCAGGTTGGACAGTCCGGTGCTGGTCTCGGTCATCGTTCCTCCGCGGGCGTGGGGGCAGACGTGGACGGGGCCTGCTCCCGACCCTAGTGAGCGGCGTCACCCCTGCCCAGGCGGACGGCGGCCGGCGCGGTGAGCGGTCGGGTGCCGTCGCCGGGCGGCGTCACCGGGGAGGGTCCGGGTGCAGGCTCGTGGCGGCCTCCCATCCGCGTCCCAGCCTGCTCCCAGATTCGAGGCGCACGCTCGACGCACCGGGCGAGGAACCCGGACCAGGACCGGGAGGACGCGATGGCGAGGACGGGACGGCGAACCGCGGCGGTGGTGGCCGGTGCGGTCGGTCTGACGGTGGTGGCGGGGGCTGCGGTCGCCGCCCCCCGGGCAGGGGCGGGTCCGGTCGGTGCGGTGATCGCCGCGGCGACCCGGGGCGCCGACGAGGACGCCCCCGGTGGTGGCGCCGGGGTCCCCGAGGAGCTGCGGGAGAGCAGGCTCGCGCACGTGGCGGAGCGGCTCGGCGAGGCGCTGGCCGGTCTCGTGGACGACGGGACGATCACGCAGGAGCAGGCGGACGCGGTGGCCGAGCACCTGGCCGAGCGGGGCCCGGGCGGCCACGGGATGGGCGGCCACGGGATGGGCGGCCACGGGACGGGCATCCTGGGCGCCGGCCTGACGGCCGCGGCCGACGAGCTCGGGATGGACGTGGACGCGCTGCGCGACGCGCTGCGCGAGGGGTCGACGCTCGGTGAGGTCGCGGACGCGCAGGGCGTGGACCGCGACGACCTGGTGGACGGGCTCGTCGCCCGGGCGACCGAGCGGGTCGCCGACCTCGTCCGGGACGGCCGGCTCACCCGGGGACAGGCCGACGAGCTGCTGGCGGACCTGCCCGACCGCGTGACCGCGCTGCTGGACGCCGAGGCGCCGGCGGCGGGCGGCCCGGGTCACCGGCCGGGGCACGGACACGGTGACGGACCGCGCGGGTGGAGCGGGAGCGACGGCGACGCCTGAGGTCAGCGCCGGAACTCGATGGTGACGCGCCGGTTCTGGGCGCGCCCGCGCGGGTCGTCGTCCCCGGTCGGGGTCGTGTTGGGAGCGACCGGCTGGCTCTCGCCCGCGCCTTCCGCGGTGAGCTGGACCGCGGCACCGAGCCGCGCCCCGAGCGCCGCGACGACGGCCGCGGCGCGGCGCTGCGAGAGGTCGAGGTTGTAGGCGTCGCTGCCCATCGAGTCGGTGTGCCCGGTCACCGTCACCGGGCCCTTGGCCGCCGAGCGGATCATCTGCGCGGCGTGGTCGACCACGGCCTCGGCCTCGGGGGTCAGGCGGTCGGAGTCGAACTCGAACAGCACGTCGCCGGCGAGGTCGATCGTCATCGTGCCGCCGATGCCGCAGACGCTGAAGCGCCCGACCGGCTGGACCCCCGCGGCGGCGTCCGCCCCCACCGCGGTCGACCGTCCGGTGCCGTCCAGCGCCAGGACGCCGGAGGGTCCGGTCGACACGGCGGCCCCCGTGGCGCTGACCACCTGGACGCCCTGCGCGCCGACGCACACGACGCTGCCGTCGGAGTCGACGGTGATGGTCCCCTCGGAGTCCACGACGGTCCCGGAGCCGTCGGGCATCCGCGTCGTCACCGCGCCGGAGGTGTCGACGTGCGTGGCGGAACCGTCGGGGGAGATGGTCGTGAGACCCGCCGCCGACGTGATCAGCGCGTCCTGACCCGCCGTCAGCGCCCTGACGGGGTCGGTGCCACCGGCGGACGGCCCGGTCTCCACCTCGTAGCGCAGACCGTTGCGGAACACCAGCGTGAGGGTCCCGCCGTCGAGGACGACGCCACCCGCACCGTCCTGCATCAGCTCGAACCGGTCCGCACCGGCGCCGTCCGGCCCGATCGGCTCCTCGGACGCCGAGGGCGAGGGCGAGGGCTCGGCGCTCGGCGTGCCGGCGGAGACGGTCTCGGCATCGGCCGACGGCTCGGCCGGCTGCGCACCGCAGGCGGTGAGCGCGAGTGCGACGACGACGGCGAGCGAAGACGTTCCCCGGTGCATGTGCTGCAGATCCCCCTGGTCGTGACGGCTCGGACGTCCCGCCCGGCCGCCGCGACCCTAGCGGTCACCATGATCACGCCCAAACCGTCATCTGTCGTCGGGGGCGGGCCGAGGCGGCACGGGAACGCCCACCCGCGCAGGCTGAGCCGTCCGCGGGTGGGCGCGTCCCGTGCCCCGGCCGGCCGCGTCGAGGCGGCCGGCCGGGGGGAGCGGTCAGTGCATGACCGCCTTCTCGGCGCCGTGACCGGTCAGCGAGCGGACCTCCATCTCGGCGGCCATCGCGTCGTGGTTGGCCTCCGGCCTGCTGGTGACCGTGCCGATCCAGCCGAGCAGGAACGCCAGCGGGATGGACACCAGACCGGGGTTGTCCAGCGGGAACCAGGAGAAGTCGATGCCCGTGTCCTTGATCATCGAGCGGCTCTCGCCGGTGACCGCGTCGACCTTGCCGCTGACGACCGGCGAGAAGATGATCAGCACGATGCAGGTGGCCAGGCCGCCGTACATGCTCCACAGGGCGCCGCGGGTGTTGAAGCGCTTCCAGAAGAGCGAGTAGACGATCGTCGGCAGGTTCGCGCTGGCCGCCACCGCGAACGCCAGGGCGACGAGGAACGCGATGTTCTGCCCGATCGCGAACATCCCGCCGAGGATGGACAGGACGCCGATCACCACGACCGTGCGGCGCGCGACCTTCACCTCGCCGTCCGGGTCGACCTCGCCGTGCTTGATGACGTTGGCGTAGATGTCGTGCGCGAACGACGCCGCGGCCGTGATCGTCAGCCCGGCCACCACCGCGAGGATCGTGGCGAACGCGACGGCCGCGATGATCCCGAGCAGGATGGTGCCGCCGAGCTCGAACGCCAGCAGCGGTGCCGCCGAGTTGACCCCGCCGGGGGCGCCGCGGATCTCCGTCGGGCCGACGAGCGCACCCGCCCCGTAACCCAGCACCAGGCTGAACAGGTAGAACAGGCCGATCAGCCAGATCGCCCACACGACGCTGCGCCGGGCCTCCTTGGCCGAGGGCACCGTGTAGAAGCGCATCAGCACGTGCGGCAGCCCGGCGGTGCCGAGCACCAGGGCCAGTGACAGGGAGATGAAGTCCAGCTTCGTCAGCGTCGAGGTGCCGTACTGCTTGCCGGGCTCGAGGAGCGCGCCGGCGTTCTCCACGCCCTCGGCGGTGGCCCGCTCGACGGACGCGCCGAGCAGCTCGGACAGGTTCAGCCCGTACTTGGCCAGCACCCACAGGGTCATGATCCCGGCGCCCGCGATGAGCAGCACGGCCTTGACGATCTGCACCCAGGTGGTGCCCTTCATGCCGCCCACGAGGACGTACACGATCATCAGGACGCCGACCACGGCGACGACCGCGTACTGGCCGGCCTGGCCCTCGATCCCCAGCAGCAGGGCGACGAGGCCGCCGGCTCCCGCCATCTGCGCCAGCAGGTAGAAGAAGCAGACGCTGAGCGTGGCCAGCGCCGCCGCCATCCGGATCGGACGCTGCTTGAGCCGGAAGCTCAGCACGTCGGCCATCGTGAACTTGCCGGTGTTGCGCAGCAGCTCGGCGACGAGCAGCAGGGCCACCAGCCAGGCGACGAGGAAGCCGATCGAGTAGAGGAAGCCGTCGTAGCCGTTGACGGCGATCGCGCCGGCGATGCCGAGGAAGCTCGCGGCGGACAGGTAGTCGCCGGCGATGGCGGTGCCGTTCTGCGGTCCGGTGAAGGAGCGGCCGCCGGCGTAGAAGTCCGCCGCGGAGGCGTTGTTGCGCGAGGCGCGGATGACGATCGCCAGCGTCACGACGACGAACAGGCCGAAGATCGAGATGTTGAACCAGGGGTTGCCGATGTCCAGCGTGCTGGCCTGCGCCGCGAGACCGGTCGTCAGGCCGGGGCTCATCGGGCACCTCCCTCGATGTGCTCGCGCAGCTGCGCGGCGGCCGGGTCGAACTTCTTGTCGGCCCAGGAGCGGTACAGCATCGTGATCGCGAACGTGGAGACGAACTGGCCCAGCCCGAACAGCAGGCCGACGTTGATGTTGCCGACCACCTGGGTGCCCATGAAGCCCGGCGCGAACGCCGCGAGCAGCACGTAGAGGAAGTACCAGGCGAGGAACAGCGCGGTCATCGGGAAGATGAACGACCGGAACCGGCGCCGCAGGTCGGCGAACTCGGGGCTGTCCTGCAGCTCCTGGTGCGGGGTGCGTCCACCCCCCGTCGCGTGGGTGACGGGCTCGGGTCTGGGCACGGGACCTCCTGGGGATCCGACGGCGTGACGCCGTCCGGCCGGGCACGGGGGCGGGACACGCCGACTGTGACGCCGCTCACGCGCTGACCGGAAGGCGCTCCGGGCCCGCTGCGCCGGGCGGGCGCCGCCGGGCGACGTGCGGAACCCTCGCGTGCGCCGAGCGGTCGGTCCGCCGCGACGAGCGGTCAGCCGCGCCGGTCGACGTCCAGGCCCTCGGGGGCGTGCAGGCGCACCATGATCCGCCCGACCCGGCCCGGCGGCAGGCCGCGCGTCAGCCGGGACACGACCACCATGACGGCGAACGCCAGGGGCACGGTCCACGCGGCCGGCTGCGCCAGCAGCGCCCCGGGCCAACCGTCCAGGGGGCCGGCCACCATCGTCACCAGCACCGCGGCGCTCGCCGTCCCCCCGCCGGCGGCCAGGCCGGCGACCGCGCCGGCCGCGGTCAGGCCGCGCCACCAGATGCCCAGCACCAGCAGCGGGCAGAAGGTGGACGCGGCGACCGCGAACGCCAGGCCGACCGTGTCGGCCAGGCCGACCCGGGTCGAGAACAGGCTGAGGGCCAGCGGCACGAGCACCGCCAGCAGCGCGGCGACGCGGAACCTGGGCACCGACCGGCCCGACCCGGGACGGCGGCCGGCCCCCGGGCGCAGGGCGTCACGGTGCATGAGGTCCTGGCTCAGCACGCCCGCGACGGACACCACGAGCCCCGATGACGTCGACAGGAACGCCGCGAACGCGCCCGCCACGAGCAGCGCCGACAGCGCGTCACCCCACGGCTCGCCGAGCACCCGGCCGGGCAGGGCGAGCACGACCGTGTCGGTGCGCCCTGTCAGCAGCAGGTCCGGGGCGTACACCCGGCCCAGGGCGCCGTACACGGGCGGGAACACGTAGAACGCCCCGAGCAGGCCGATGACGACCGCCGTCGTGCGCCGCGCCGCCCGTCCGTCGGGGTTGGTGTAGAAGCGCACCAGCACGTGCGGCAGGCCCATCGTCCCGAAGAACAGGGCCAGCACCAGCGAGTACGTCGCGTACAGCGGGTGGTCCCGGCCGCCGGCACCGGACAGCGGGGTGACCCAGGTGGGCCCGTCCGCGCTGAGCACCGGGTCGGCGTGCGGCACCGGGGTCCCGGCAGGCACGAGCACCACCGACCCCTCCTCCACGGTGACGGGCCGGTCCGCCGGCAGGCGCACCGGCCCGTCGACCGCCGCGCCGTCCACGACCCCGCGCACCTCGACCGTCGTCGGCTCCGCCACCGTGAGCGCCATCGTGCGGGCCAGCGTCGCGCTGACCGGCGCCCGGGTCGTGGGGACGCCGCCCGCGCTGGGGTCGGGCGCGCCGTCCCCCACCCAGGCGCCGAGCAGGAACACGACCGGGAAGGCGATGGCCGTCAGCTTCAGCCAGTACTGGAAGGCCTGCACGAACGTGATCGAGCGCATCCCGCCGGCGAGCACGTTGAGGACGACCACGGCGGCCACGAGCACCGCCCCGACGGCGGGCGGGAAGCCGGTCACCGTCCGCAGCGCCAGACCCGCACCCTGGAACTGGGGGAGCAGGTACAGCCAGCCGATCCCGACGACGAGCACCGACGCGGTCCACCGCACCCGGACCGAACCGAGGCGGATCTCCGCGAAGTCCGGCAGCGTGTACGCCCCGGAGCGGCGCAGCGGCGCCGCCACCAGCACGAGCAGCACCAGGTAGCCGGCGGTGTAGCCGAGCGGGAACCAGAGCATGTCGGTGCCGCCCACCAGCACGAGCCCGGCCACGCCGAGGAAGCTGGCGGCCGACAGGTACTCCCCGCCGATGGCCGAGGCGTTCCACCGCGGTGACACCGTCCGGCTGGCGACGTAGAAGTCGCTGGTGGTGCGGGAGAGCCGGAACCCGACCGACCCGACGCCGATCGTGGCGACCGTGACCAGGACGACCGCCGCCGCACCCCACACCGGGTGCAGGACGCTGTCCGGGTCGAGCGGCGTCACCGTCCCCCCAGCAGGTCGGCGAAGTCGCGCTCGGCGCGCTCGGCGGCCCGCGTGTACGCCCACGCGGCGAAACCGATCGACGGGTAGGCGACCACCGCGAGCAGCAGCCAGGGCAACGGGACCCCGAGCAGCTCCACGGTGCGTACGGCGGGCGCCAGCGCGAAGAGCAGCGGCAGCCCGCACCACGACAGCGCGAACGCCCCGAGGACGCCGAGGCCGAGGCGCAGCTGGCTGCGGACCAGCGAGCGCATGTAGACCTCGCCGATCCCGGTGAGCTCGTCGATGTCGTCCGTGGCCGCCCGGCGGGGCCCGGGGGCCGCCGCCCGCATCCGCGGGCTCGTCACCCGCACGCGGCGGGGTGGGGGTGCCCCCTCAGCGGGGGCGTCGCCGCTCCGTGCGCCCGGCCGCTCGTCCACGGCGCGAGCATGCCACCGTCAGGGGGCCAACCGCGCCCACACCGCCGCGTGGTCGCTCCCGGGCAGGTCGACCTGCCCGGCGGACACGACGTCGAGGTCCTGCACCAGCACGTGGTCCAGGTGCGCCCACGCCGGCACGAGACCCCAGCTGGTGGGCCAGGTCCGCACCCAGCCCGACCCGGCGGCCTCGTGGGCGTCGGTCATGCCGCGGGACACCTCCCGGTAGCCGGGGTGGTACGAGCCGGCGTTGAAGTCACCGGCGACGACCAACGGGCCCTCCTTGCCGTCCCGCCACGCGGCGACCCGGTCGAGGTCGTCCCGCCACGCGGACGTCGTCGGTGCCGCCGCGTGCACGGCCGCGACCGTGAACGTCCCCGACGGGGACTCCACCTGCACGACCGGCTGGTGGAACGTCGCCTCGATCGGCGCCTCGACGACCAGCGGGAAGCTGCTCAGCACCATGGTGCCCATCACCCCCTCCGCCGGGGTGCCGGCGCGGTGGGGGAGCAGCGCGTCAAGCCCCGCGCCGTCGAGGGCGGTGACGACCTGCGGGGTGACCTCGGTGAGCACGAGGACGTCGACCCCGTCCTCGTAGACGACGTCGGCGAGGGCGTCGGTGTCGGCCTGGCCCTGCTGGAGGTTGGCGGCCACGACGACCACGTCGTCCGGGCCGGCGTCCACCGTGCTGGGCAGGACGTGCGGCGCGGCGATCGCCAGCTGCAGCGCGGAGACGCCGCCCGCGACGGCGGCCAGGCCCCAGCGCTGGGTCAGCAGCGTGACGACGAGCACGACCGCGGCGACCACCCCCGCGACGGGGCTGAGCGACTGCAGTGCGGGCACGACGACCGGGGACCCGACGTCGACCCACCGCAGGAGCGTGACGACGGCCGCCCCGCCCACGACCACGGCGAGTGCGGCGCCGAGGACGCGGCCTCCCGGCGCGCCGGCGCTCACCGGTCCCTGCCCAGGCTGCGGAGCCTGACGAGCCGGTCCCTCAGCTCGCGTGTGTGCCTTCTGCTGACCTGCAGGACGTCCTCCCCGAGTCGGACCGTGCAACGCCCGCCGTCGACGCGTACCTCGTCGACGTGGTGGAGAGCGACGAGCGTCGAGCGGTGGATGCGTGCGAAACCTGAGGGCCCCCAACGCTCCTCGAGCGTGGAGAGCGGGATGCGGACCAGGTGGCTGCCGGTGTCGGTGTGCAGCCGGGCGTAGTCGCCGTGGGCCTCCACGTACCGCACCGACGAGCGCTGGACGAAGCGCGTGACGCCGCCGAGCTCGACCGGGATCGTCTCGTCGTCCTCGGCGTCGTCGACGCCCGCCCCGGCGTCCAGGACCCGGCGCACCGCCTCCGCCAGGCGCTCGGGACGCACCGGCTTCATCACGTAGTCGGTCGCCTGCACCTCGAACGCGTCGACCGCGTGGGTGTCGTAGGCGGTGACGAACACGACCTGCGGGCGCTGGGCGAAGCGGCTGAGCACCCGGGCCAGGTCCAGGCCCGTCAGGCCCGGCATCTTGATGTCGGAGAAGACGACGTCGACACCGCCGTCCTCGAGCGCGACGAGGGCCTGCTCGGCGCTGCCGGCCGTGCGCACGGTGGCGACGCGGTCGTCCCGGCCGAGCAGGTAGGCGAGCTCCGCCAGGGCCGGTTCCTCGTCGTCCACGACGAGCACGCGCAGGCCCGGCGGGCGCTCGGCGGTCGGGCTCACGGCGGTGAGGGTAGCCCCAGGTGAGGGGGTGGTCCGAACGCGTTGGCGCGTCGACGCCGGACCGTCGCTGGGTGTGCTCCGAGGGTCACCCGACGTGGACGTTCGGGGCGAACTTCGGCACCCGGAACGACACCTTCGTCCCGGCACCGGGGGCCGTCTCCACGACCAGGCCGTGGTCGTCCCCGAACACCTGGCGCAACCGGGCGTCGACGTTGCCCAGACCCACCGAGTCGGCGTCGGACTCCCCGGCCAGCACCCGCCGCACCAGCTCGGGGTCGCTGCCCACGCCGTCGTCCTCGACCGAGATCAGCGCCTCGGCGCCCAGGTCCTCGGCCACCAGGGTCACGTGCCCCGTCCCGACCGCCCCCTCGAGCCCGTGCCGGACCGCGTTCTCCACCAGCGGCTGCACGGCCAGGAACGGGACGGCGACCGGCAGCACCTCCGGCGCGATCCGCAGCCGCACCTGCAGCCGCTCGCCGAACCGGGCCTTCTCCAGGACCAGGTAGCGCTCGATGTTGCGCAGCTCGTCCGACAGGGTCGTGAACTCCCCACCGCGGCGGAAGGCGTACCGGGTGAAGTCCGCGAACTCCAGCAGCAGCTCGCGCGCCCGCTCCGGGTCGGTCCGCACGAACGAGGCGATCGCCGCCAGCGAGTTGTAGACGAAGTGCGGGCTGATCTGGGCCCGCAGCGCCCGCAGCTCGGCCTCGATGGCGCGGGTGCGGGAACGGTCCAGCTCGGCCAGCTCGATGTTCGCCGACACCCACCGGCCGACCTCGTCGGTGGCACGCACCAGGCCGGCGGACGTCTGCGTCCCGTACGCCGCCAGCGTGCCGACGACCCGGCCCTCGGCGACCAGGGGGACGACCACCGCGTGCTGGATCGGGCAGGTCGGGTCCGGGCAGGCGACGTCCTTGCGGCCCAGCACCGCGGCGCGACCCGACCCGAGGACCGGCTCCGCGTGCCGGGCGGCCGCGGCCACGTGCCCTGCGCCGCCCGCGCCGTCCCACGCGAGCGTCCGTCCGCTCACGCAGATCGCCACGGCCGGCGTGCCCAGCAGCGCCCGCAGGTGCCGGGCCGCGCGCTGCGCCCCGGACGGCGTCAGCCCCTCCCGCAGGTGCGGGGCGGCCAGCGACGCGGTGTGCAGCGTCGTGAACGTCGCACGGTCGACGGGGGAGCCCAGGTCGCCGCGGCGGCGCACGGACCGCAGCGCCAGCAGGAGGCCGGTGACGAGCAGCACGCCACCGGCGACGAGCGCCTCGGTCCCGGTCACACCCGCGAACCTAGCCGCGACTACGCTCGACGGTCGTGAGCACCAGCCGTGGCGCGACCCCCGGTGGGTCCGCCGGCCGACCTGCCGGCCGACCTGCCGGGCGACCCGACGAGACGGACCCGCTGCTCGACCTGGCGTCGCTGCCCGGCGTCGAGGACGCCGTCGCCGCGGCCCGGACGGCCTGCGAGCAGCTGCGCTGGCACCCGGCGATGCGCCGCCGCTCCGCCGAGGTGCGGGTGGAGGCCGGGGTGCAGGCGGCCCGTGCGTCGGCCGCCCTCGAGGGCGCCCGGCTGCCCGCCGAGGTCGTCAGGGACGCCGCCCGCGGGGCCGCCGAGCTGCCGGACGACGCCGTCGGGCGCGTCGTGCGCGGGGCGGTGCGCGCGCACGCCGAGGCCGAGCACCTCAGCGCCGACGGCGGCCGCTCCCTGACCAGCGCCCCCTGGCAGGCGCTCGCGCGGCTCCAGGTGGCGGCCGCCGCCGACCTGCTCGACGCCGACGAGCTCGGCCGGCCGCGCCGCGACGACGAGCAGCCCGTCGACGACACGGTGCTGGCCGGTCACGACGCCCCCACCGGCCCGGCGCTCGCCGCCCGCCTCGAGGGGCTGGCGCAGCTGCTGGCGCGACCGACGTCCGCCCCCGTGGCCGTGGTCGCCGCGGTCGCCCAGGCGGAGGTCCTCGCGCTGCGGCCGTTCCGCGCGGGCAACGGCGTCGTCGCCCGCGCCCTGTCGCGGGCGCTGGTCGTCGGCCGCGGCCTCGACCCGATGGGGGCCGTCGTCCCCGAGCTGGCGCAGCTCACCGACCCGGCGTCGGTCGGCTCGGCGCTGAGGGCGTACCTCACCGGGACGCCGGACGGTGTCGCCGCGTGGCTCGTGCACGTCGCCCGGTCGGTCGAGGAGGGCGCCGCACAGGGTGGGATGGTGGCCGACGCCGTCGTCGCCGGCCGCTTCCCGACGTCCCGCTGAGGCCGCCGCGCCGGTGAGGTCAGGACCGGCCACCCAGCCCGCGGATCAGCCGCCCGGGCGGTCGCAGGTCAGCGCGACCTGGCGGGCGAACCACCCCGACAGCAGCGACAGGTCGACCGGGAGCTGGCTGCTGCGCCCGTCCGGGGTGCGCCACCCAACGTCGTCCGCGGCGTCGGGGCGCTGCGCCGCCGCGGTGCAGCGGTCCACCTCGACGGCCAGCCGCACGAACACGCTGTCCCGCCCGGCGATCGCCACGGACTCCTGGCCGTCGACGGTGAGCCGGGTGCCGGTCGGGGCGGTGAGGGCCACGTCGAGCCGCTCGTCCCCGGTGTTGGCCAGCCGCACCGCCAGCGTGCCGTCGTCCTGCGCCGTCGCCGTCCACACCCGCAGCGGCAGCTCGTCGCCGTACAGGTCGCACAACCACCACAGCGGCGTCATCGGCGACGTCCAGCCGCCACCCTGGCCCAGACCGCCCGGTTCCACCGTGCGGGTTCGCCCGTCCTCGGTGCGGACGTCGAGCACCAGGGTCCGCGGTCGCGGCCCGTCGCAGCGCAGCCGCACCTGCACGGGGACCTGGACGGTCGCCCCCGCGGGGACGAGGACCTCCTCGGCCACGTCCAGGCTCGTGCCGGGGCCGGAGGGCGAGCCGGGGCGGTCCTGCGGCTCCGGCGCGTGCGCCGACAGGACGCGCACCGGGTCGAGGCCCGCGTTGTAGACGGCCATGCTCAGGTCGATCGGCCGCTCGCCGGAACGCACCGCGTCCAGGTCGCCGGAGCCCGAGATCGACACGTCGGTGCCCACGTCCGCGAGCAGCCGGACACCGGCCAGGCGCTCCTGGGTGTGCAGGTCCTGCAGCACCCCGGCGGTCACGAGCCCGGCGACGAGAGCGCCCGCCGCGGCGGCCGCGACCAGTGGCCACGCCGAGCGCAGGTCCCGGGGGAGGTGGCGCCGCAGACCGGTCGGCGTCGGACCGGCTCCGTCGGCTCCGTCTGCCCCGTCGGTTCGGTCGGGCTGACCGGCAACGGCCGATGCCGTGCCGGACGCCTCCGCCGCGTCCGGCGCCGTGGACGGCCGGCCCCGCTCGCGCGCGGCGGCGTCGGGGGCGGGGTCGGGCTGGTCCAGCAGGACGACGTCGGCCCTGGCCTCCGCGGAGGGTGAGCCGACACCCGCCCCTGCCGGCGGCTCGCCGTCCGCGGCTCCCAGCACCTCCCGGCTCATCCGGCCTCCCAGCGACCAGCCGCGGCCCGTGCGCCCCAGCGGCTCCGGTGCCGACAGGACAGCGGCGCCCCCCTGCGGGGACGCCGCCGCCGACACGGTGCCGCCGGCTACCAAGCGTGCACTGTGCTGCGTCGAGGGGACGAGCCCCGGCGACGCCGGTCCCTACGAGGACTGGCCGCGCGTGGGTACCTGCTGCACCGTGTGGTTCCGCGGACCGGCCGGGGCCGGTCCGAAGACCCTCACGTCCTTGGTACCTCGTTACGCCCCGGAAGGGAAGGGGTAGCCGGTCCCGCGCCGTCCTGGCGTCCGCGCCTGCGGCCGACCGCCCAGGCGACACCCGCGACGGCGGTGACCGCGCCCACCGCCGTCGCGGCGCGGGCCGCGGGCGTGCTGGGCACCCGCGGACGCCGGCGCAGCGGCACCGGGTGCACGAAGTCGCGAACCGGCCAGCCGCGGCGGGCCGCCTCGCGCCGCAGCGCGCGGTCCGGGTTGACGACGACCGGGTGGCCGACCGCCTCGAGCATCGGCAGGTCGGTGACCGAGTCCGAGTACGCCCAGCTCGCCGCCAGGTCGTACCCGTGCTCCGCGGCGAGCTCGCGCATCGCCTCCGCCTTGGCGGGGCCGTACGCGTAGAACTCCAGCTCACCGGTGTACCGGCCGTCCTCGACGACCAGGCGGGTGCCGACGACGCGGTCGGCGCCGAGCATCCGCCCGATCGGCTCGACGAGCTCCTGACCGGAGGAGGACACGATGACGACGTCGCGCCCGGCGGCGTGGTGCTCGGCGACGAGGTCGGCGGCCTCGGCGTACACCATCGGCTCGACGACGGCCGTCAGCGTCTCGGCGACGATCTCCCGGACCTGCGCGACGTCCCAGCCCGTCACGAGGGAGGTGAGGTACTGGCGCATCCGCTCCATCTGGTCGTGGTCGGCGCCGCCGGCCAGGTAGACGAACTGCGCGTAGGCGCCGCGCAGCACGGCGCGACGGTTGATCAGCCCGCCGGCGTACAGCGGGCGGGAGAACGCGAGGGTGCTCGACCTCGCGATGATGGTCTTGTCGAGGTCGAAGAACGCCGCCGCACGTCCGGTCACGAACCAATCCAACCAAGTGCTTTCCCCCGGCGGCTACTCAGGGTAAGGTTCCTCGCGCCTGTCCGCCTGCCCCCCCGGGCGTCGACAGGCGGCCACGCCGGCTCCTCCCCCCCGAGCCGGACGGCACCGGACGGCCCCCGCTCCCCCCGGCGGGGGCCGTCCCCCGTCCCGGCCCCCGCCTCGTCGGTGCTCGGCCGATCCCGAGCGGCGGTGTGCCGGGTCTGTGCCGGTTTCCCCGTCCACAGGTGCGTCCGGTCGGCGCGTCGTCCACAGCCGCGCGCTCCTGACCTGGCGTCCGGGGCCGCCCTGCGGTGCCCTGCTGGTGACGCGGTCACCCGACCGCTCGTCACGGTGAGCAGGAAGAGGTGCCCGAGAGTGGCCGCGGACGTCCTTCTAGTGACGGAGAGTAGTGAGCTGGTCGACGCGGTGCGTCCGGTCGCGGCCGCCGTCGGGGTCACCGTGGCGACCAGCAGCACCGTCGGCCGCGGCCGGTCGTGGACCACGAGCGCCCTGGTGCTGCTCGGCGACGACCTGGCGGCCCGGGGCGTGCCGGGTCGCCGTGCCGGTGTCGTCGTCGTGGGTCTGGCCGGCGGCGAGCGCTTCTGGCGCTCGGCCGTGGACGCCGGCGCCGAGCAGGCACTGGTGCTGCCCCAGGACGGCGAGCGGCTGGTCCACGTGCTGGCCGCCGTGGCCGACGGAGATCACGTGCCCGGGAGCGTCGTGGCCGTGCTCGGTGGCTGCGGTGGGGCAGGGGCCACCGCGGTGGCCGCGTGCCTGGCCGCCCGGTCCGCCCGGGACCGACCCACCGTCCTGGTCGACCTCGACCCGCTGGGTGCGGGCGCCGACGCGCTCCTCGGCTGCGACGACGCGCCGGGTCTGCGCTGGTCCGACCTCCTGGACCTCGACGGACCGGTCCGCGCCGAGCTGCTCCGCGAGGCCCTGCCGCGGGCCGGGGACCTGCCCGTGCTGGGGTTCGGCCCCACGTCCTCGGCCGTGGACCCCCCGACCGCCGCCGTGGAGTCGGTCCTGGACGCCGCCCGTCGTCGCAGCCGCCTCGTCGTCGTCGACCTCCCGCGGCACACCGGCCCCGGCGCGCTGGCCGCGATCGCGCGCTCCGACACCGTGGTCCTCGTCGTCCCCGCGCTCGTGCGGGCCGTCGTGGCCGCGCGCCGGGTCCTGGACAGGGTCGAGCCGCTCGCCGCCGACGTGCGGCTCGTCGTCCGCGGCCCCGCGCCCACCGGCCTCGACCCCCTGGACGCCGCCGACGCGCTCGGCGTGCCGCTCGACGCGTGGTGGCCGGACCGGCGGGGCCGACAGGCCGCCGACCTCGACCGCGGTGCGCTGCCCGGCCCGCGCTCACCGCTCGGTCGCTGGTGCGACGCGGTGCTCGCCTCGTTGGAGCCGTCCGGGGCCCGGCCGGCCGCGGGTGCGAACGGCCGACCCGGTGGTGCCGCGTGAGCCGCCGTCCCGTGCACGCCTCGGCCGGCCTGCTCGAGCAGGTCCGAGGCACCCTCGCCGGCACCGGCCGCCCACCCACCCCCGAGGCGGTCGCCGAGGCGCTCGCCGGGTCCGGGCCGGTGCTCGGGGGCTCGGGCGTCCTGCGCAGCCTGGGGCCCGTGGGTGCCGCGCTGGTCGGCGCGGGTCCGCTGCAGCACCTGCTCGACGACCCGGACGTCACCGACGTGCTCGTCAACGGCCCCGGCCAGGTCTGGGTGGACCGCGGCGACGGGCCGCAGCGGGTGCCGGGTGGGCCGCGCACCGAGGACGAGCTGCGGGCCCTGGCGGTGCGGTTGGCGGCCGCGACCGGCCGCAGGCTCGACGACGCGACGCCGTACGTCGACGCGCGGCTGCCCGACGGGGTGCGGTTGCACGCCGTCCTGCCACCCGTCTCACCGGGCGGCACCCTGCTGTCGCTGCGGGTGCCCTCCCGGCTCGACCTGTCGCTCGAGGACCTCGTCCGGGGCGGCAGCGTGCCGGCCGCGTGGGCGCCGGTGCTACGGGCCGTCGTCCGGCGACGGCTGTCCTTCCTCGTCTCGGGCGGGACGGGGTGCGGCAAGACGACCGTGCTGGCGTCCCTGCTCGGCGCGGCCGACCCCGCCGAGCGCGTGCTGCTCGTCGAGGACTCCTGCGAGCTGAGGCCGCCGCTGCCGCACGTCGTGCGGCTGGAGGCCCGGCACGGCAACGTCGAGGGCGCCGGCGAGGTCACCCTGCGCGAGCTCGTCCGGCAGGCGCTGAGGATGCGCCCCGACCGGGTCGTCGTGGGGGAGTGCCGAGGGCCCGAGGTGCAGGACCTGCTGGCGGCGCTCAACACCGGCCACGACGGCGGCTGCGGGACCGTCCACGCCAACACCGCGGCCGACGTCCCGGCCCGGCTCGAGGCCCTCGGGGCGATGGCGGGCATGAGCCGCGACGCGGTCACCAGCCAGGCGGCCAGCGCGATCGACGTCGTGGTGCACCTGCACCGCCGCGGGCGGCTGCGCCTCGTCGCGCAGGTCGGGGTGGTCCAGCGCGACGGCGACCGGCTGGTGGTGCGCACCGCGCTGGAGCGCGGCGACGACCCCACGACCTGGACGACGGGACCGGGGTGGCCGGCCCTGGCGCGCCGCACCGGGGCGGACCCCGACCGCCCGCCGGCGGATCCACCCGGGCGAGGCGACGGTGCCGCGCCGGGGTCGGGCGCGTGAGCGGCGTCGGTCCGGAGGCGACCGACTGGGTGGTCGCGCTCGCGGCGGCGTGCGGCGTGCTGCTGCTGGGGCGCGGGCGGCGCCGCGCCGGCACCGGCCACCGGCTGCCGACGGCGCGGTTCGGTCCCCTCGGTCGGCGACGGGCGACCGCGACAGGGCCTGCTGGTCGGCCTGCTGGTCGGGCCGGTGGTCGGCCCGGTGGTCGGGCCGGTGGCCGGCCAGGTGCCGCCGGAGACGACCCGGCGCGGTCGGTGTCCGAGCTGGCGTCCCTGCTGGCCGCGGGGCTGCCCGCGGCACGGGCCTGGGCGGCGCTGCCGCCGGGCGGGTCCGGCCCCTGGGGGCGGGCGCTGGCGGACGCGGCCCAGGCGGCTGCTCGGGGCGGCGACATCGCGTCCGCGCTGCGTGCGTCGTCCGACGGCGGCGGACGACGGGGACGGGACGACGCGCACGCCCGCGCGAGGTGGGCCCTCGCCGCCGCCTGGGAGGTCGCGGACCGGTCCGGTGCGCCACCGGCCGAGGTGCTGGAGCGGCTGGCCGAGGCCCTGCGGCGCGCCGAGGAGGTCGGCGGAGCCCGGGACGCCGCGCTCGCGGGGCCCCGGGCGACCGCCCGGTTGCTCGCGTGGCTGCCCGCCGGGGGCCTGCTCGTCGGTGAGCTGATGGGCGCCTCGCCCCTGGCGGTGCTCGTCGGCACGCCCGCGGGTCGGCTCTGCGCGCTGCTCGGGGGCGTGCTCACCGCCGCCGGGGCCGTGTGGACCCGCTCGCTCGTGCGTGCCGCGGAGCGGTCGTGACGGTCGGCCCCCTGACGGCCGCCGGCGTCGCGCTGCTGCTGGGGTGCGCCGTCCTGCTGGTGACCTCCCCGGCGCCGTGGTCGCGGCCGTCGCAGAGTCAGGCAGCGCGGCCGTCGCGGACGCAGGCAGTGCGGTGGGCAGCGCGGTGGGGGCGCGGGCGGTCCGGCCGCCCACTGGTCGCCGGCGGAGCGGAGCCGGACGTCGCGCTCGTCGTCGACCTGGTGGCGGCGGTCCTGACGACCGGCGCCCCACCGCACACCGCCCTCGAGGTCGTGGGACGCGCAGTCGGCGGTGAGGCGGGCGGCGACGTGGGCGCGGCGATGCTGCGGGTCGCCGCCCGCACCCGGCTGGGCGCCGTGGGCGACCGTGCCTGGGACGGCGACGCGGACCTCCTGGAGCTGCTGCGCCGCCCGCTCGACCTGGCCCGCGACACGGGTGCTCCCGCGGCGGCGCTGCTGCGCCAGGCCGCGGCGGACCTGCGCGGGCAGCGGCACCGGCGTGCCCAGGCGGCGGCGGGGCGCCTCGGCGTGCGGCTCGTGCTGCCCCTCGGGCTGTGCTCGCTGCCCGCCTTCGTGGCCTGGGCGGTCGTCCCGGTCGTGCTGTCCCTCGCCGAGGGGCTCCTCGGCTCCTGACGCCGCTCCTGACGCCGCTCCTGAGCAGCGGTGGGCGACGTGGACGCACCCGGTGGTCGTGGCCTCCCCACGTGCCGCGGTGCCGCGCTCGTGCGGGACGAGCCGTCCACAGGCAGGCCGGGTCGGCGTTTCGTCCACCGGCGCGGACGAGCGGCGGGTCGCCTCGAGCCGGTCCGGCGCAGGCTCGACCCGACGGTCCCGGCACCGGCCGGGGCCCCGACGAAGGGACGACGCATGACCCAGCTCTCCACCACCGAACCGGCCACCGGCGACCACGCCGCGACCCGCGCCGTCGGCCACGCGACCGCTCGCACCTCCGCCGACCACGGATTCGCCGACCACACCGGCGCCCGCGCCGCCCGGCGCACGGCCGCGCGAGGCGGGTTCCCGGCCGCCCGCCGGCTGCAGCGGGTCACCACGACGTCGGAGGCGGGGATGGCCACCGCCGAGTACGCCATCGCGACCCTGGCCGCGTGCGGTTTCGCCGGCCTGCTCGTCGCCATCCTCAGCGGCGGCGAGGTCCGCGGCCTGCTCCTGGCGATCATCCAGCGCGCGCTCGACCTCGGGTGACCGCGGTGCGCGCACCGGCCGCAGGCCGCCGCGGGGGCGACCGCGGCAGCGTCACCGCCGAGCTCGCGGTCGCCACGGTGGCGGCGGTGCTGCTCCTCGGTGCGCTGCTGGGGTGCGCCGTCGCGGCCGTGGGGCACGTGCGGGCCGTCGACGCGGCCGCCGCCGGTGCGCGTGCCGCAGCCCGGGGGGAGGGCCCGGCCGAGGTGGCGGCCCGGGCCCGGCACCTGGCCGGTCCGGGGGCACGCGTCCGCGTCACCCGCGCCAGCGCTGACGTCGTCGTGGACGTGCGGGTGCCCGTCCGGCTCCCCCTGCCGGGATCACCGGGCGTCACCGTCGGCGGGTCGTCGCGCGTGCCGGTCGAACCCCACCTCGGTGCGCCGTGACCGGCGTCGGTGCCGTGGGCCGGCTGCGGGCCTGGCGCGGGGACACCGGGTCGGGAACGGTGCTGGTCGTCGGCGTGGTCGCCGCGCTCGGGATCGTGCTGGCCTCGCTCGTCGGGTTGGTCTCGGTCGTGTCCGCTCGGCACGGCGCGCAGGCCGCTTCCGACCTGGCGGCCCTGGCCGCAGCGGACGTCAGCACCGGCCGGCGGCCGGGGGACCCGTGCGCCGTGGCGGCCGCGGTCTCCGGACGCAACGGTGCCGCGCTCGCCGGCTGCCGGGTCGACGGGGCCGACGTCCACGTCCAGGTCGAGGTCAGGCCCGCGGGCCTCGCCGGGGCGCTCGGCCCGGCGCGGGCGCGGGCCACGGCCGGTCCGGCCCCGTGACGACCGGGGGCGCGTCTCCCGTCCGGACCGCGCGGGCTCAGCAAATCGCTCCGCGCGGTCTCAGGCAGCGCCGGGACGGCCGCCTTCGGGGTCGTCCTGGCTCGACGGCGGCGGGGCGACCGGGCGCTCCTGCGCGGCCGGATGGGAGCGCCCCGTGCCGGAGGTCTCGTCCCGCAGGTCGACCACCCGGTGGCCGTCGGCCGGCGGGGCGACCGCCCTACCGGCCGCCTCCGCGCCGGTGGCGCCGACCGGCCGCGACCCCGCGTCCGCGCCGGGCGAGGGGGCGTCATGGTCGCCCGCCCTGGCCGTGGCACCGCCCTCGCCACGGGCGCCGCGGGAACGGTGGTCGCCCCGGCCGTGGTGGCGCTCCTGCGACGCGCGGCGCTCCTCCTCGGCCTCCCGCAGGCGCTTCAGCTCCTTGCGCCGGGCAGCGGACCGGCGGGCTCCCGCCCGCAGCAGCGCGAGGGCCGCCGCGACCAGCATCAGGCACAGCGCCCCCAGCAGGAACACCACGAGCACGGACGGCCGCCAGTCGACGTTGACGAGGTCGTTGGTGAGCTGGACCTGCTCGTTCGCACCGCTGACGGCGACGAAGAGCACCACCGCCGCGACGACCAGCAGGAGCAGGACGGCGACGACGATCATGTCCACTCCCGTGCTCACGGGCCCCCTGGTGGGAGCCCTGCCTAGGTTCACGACCCTAGTGACGTCGCAGGTGGACGGCCCGTCGAGGGGGCCCCGAGGTCCCCGGCGGGGGCGACTCAGGGGTCGGACGGCGGGGCCTGCTCGAGGGTGGCGCGCAGCAGCCGCACCGCACCCGCCTTGTCCAGCGGCTCGTTCCCGTTGCCGCACTTGGGGGACTGCACGCAGGAGGGGCAGCCGGTGTCGCACTCGCACGACGCGACGGCCCTCAGGGTCGCCCTCAGCCACGTGCCGGCCGCCTCCC